>DASSUY010000086.1:0-6828 GCA_035706525.1 Steroidobacteraceae bacterium | reverse complement strand
CTCGCCGATCTCCGACAGCATCGGCTCGACGTCCACCGCGGCGGCCGTCTCGGTCGCGCGGCGGGCGCAGGCGCCGAGCCCCGCGAGCGTCGCGATGGCGGCGCCGGTGCCGGCGATGAATTCACGGCGGTTGCTGCTCATGGGTCGGGAATCCTCCGTCCGGGTGTGGGCCGCCGCGGATTCTCGCACATCGCGCGCCCGCCGGCCTCCGGCCCGCCGCGTGCGGAGGCCGCCCCGCCGCAGCCGGAAATTACTTGCCTTGACAACTATTGCAGGAACAATGGAAGCTTCGCCTCCCCCGGGGAGGGCCCTCGACCCATGCCGAGTACCGCCATGCGCCGCCGCCGCGCCGTGTCGCCCGTGCCGCCCGCGCGGGACGACGACCGGCGCGCCATCTGCCGCCAGGTCAAGTTCGTCCTGAATTCGCTCGTGCGGCGGGTGGACCGGCGCATGCAGCCGCTCGGCCTCACGGGCATGCAATGGGAGCCCGTGCTGATGCTCTGGCTCAAGCGCGCGGGCACCGTCGCGGGCCTCGCGCGCGCGGGCGGCGTCGGCTTCGCCTCCATGTCGCGGATGCTCGACCGCCTGGAGGACAAGGACCTGCTGCGACGCGTCCGGAGCGCGACGGACCGCCGCGTGGTCCACCTCGAGCTGACGCCCAAGGGGCGCCGGGTGGCCGGCCGGATCTGGCCGATCGTCGTCGAGGCCATGGACGTGCACCTCGAAGGCTTCAGCAAGGACGAGCTTTCCCGCTTCAACGAATACCTCGCCCGCATGCTGGCGAATGGAGCACGCGATGCCGAGGACGCCTGAAAATCCGGTGCGCGCGGCCCTCGCCGCCGCACTCCTGGTCCTGGCCGGGTGCGGCCCGGAGGCCTCCGGCCCGCCTCCCCCGCCGGAAGTCGGCGTCGTCACGGTCGCGCCCCGCGCGGTCGAGATCACCGACGAACTTCCCGGCCGCACCACGGCCTTCCGCATCGCCGAGGTTCGCCCGCAGGTCACGGGCATCGTGAAGCGGCGCCTGTTCACCGAGGGGGCCGAGGTCAAGGCGGGCCAGCAGCTCTTCCAGATCGACGACGACAGCTACCGCGCGGCGCTCGCGTCCGCGGAGGCCGCGCTCAAGCGCGCCGAGGCGCAGGCCGTCACCGCGCGGCTGCTCGAGGAGCGCTACGCCCCGCTGATCGCCGCGAACGCGGTCTCGAGGCAGGAAAACGACGAGGCGATCGCGGCGCGGGCGCGCGCCGAGGCCGACGTCGCCTCCGCCCGGGCCGCCGTCGAGGCGGCGCGCATCAACGTCGTCTACACGCAGCTGCTCTCGCCGATTTCCGGCCGGATCGGGCGCGCGCTGGTGACCGAGGGCGCGCTCGTCACCAGCGGCCAGCCCACGGCGCTCGCGACGGTGCAGCAGCTCGACCCGATCTACGTCGACATCGCGCAGTCCAGCACCGACATGCTGCGCCTGCAGCGGCAGCTCGAGAGCGGCGAGCTGGTGGCGGACAGCGGCGAGGGCGCGGACGTCACGCTGACGCTGGAGGACGGCACCGCCTACCCCGAGCACGGCCGGCTGAAGGTCGCGGAGGCCTCCGTGGACCCCGGCACGGGCTCGGTGACGTTGCGCGCCGTGTTCCCGAACCCGCGGCGCGAGCTCCTGCCCGGCATGTTCGTGCGCGCGCGCCTCTCGCAGGGCAAGCGCACCGGCGCGATCCTCGTGCCGCAGCGCGGCATCCAGCACACGCCCGAGGGCGGCGCGAAGGCGCTCCTCGTCGGCGCCGACGGCAAGGTCGAGGAGCGCAAGGTCACCGCCGAGCGCGCGATCGGCGCCGACTGGCTCGTGACCGAAGGCCTCGCGGCCGGCGACCGCGTGATCGTCGACGGGCTGCAGAAGGCGAAGCCCGGCGCCACGGTCAAGGCCGTGCCCGCCGCGGCGCGTGGCAGCGTCGCCGGGCGCTGAGCCCTACGTCGCCGCATGCTGTCGCGCTTCTTCATCGACCGGCCGATCTTCGCCTGGGTCATCGCGATCATCATCATGATCGCGGGCGGACTCGCGGCCGTGACGCTGCCCGTGCGCCAGTACCCCGCGATCGCGCCGCCGATGATCGGCATCAACGTCAACTACCCGGGCGCTTCCGCGCAGACGCTGCAGGACACGGTGATCCAGGTCATCGAGCAGCAGCTGAACGGCATCGACAACCTGGACTACCTCGTCGCCGATGCGCAGGCGGACGGCAGAGCGACCATCACGCTGACCTTCGCCCAGGGCACGAACCCGGACACCGCCCAGGTGCAGGTGCAGAACAAGCTGCAGCTCGCCATGCCGAACCTGCCGCAGGAGGTGCAGCAGTCGGGCGTGCGCGTCAACAAGCCCGCGCGCAACTACCTCGTCGTGCTCGGCTTCATCTCCGCCGACAACAGCATGAGCAACGAGGAGCTGACCGACTACGTCGCGACCAACATCCTCGACCCGCTGAACCGCACCAAGGGCGTCGGCGACGTCAACATCTTCGGCGCGCAATACGCCATGCGCGTCTGGCTCGACCCCGCGAAGCTCGTCAACTACGGCCTGACCCCCGGCGACGTGATCGCCGCGATCCGCGCGCAGAACGTGCAGGTGTCGGTCGGCTCGATCGGCGGGCTGCCCGCGGCGCCCGGCCAGGCGATCAGCGCGAACATCATCGGGCCGACCCGGCTCTCGACGCCGGAGGCCTTCGCGAACATCCTGCTGCGCGTCAACCCGGACGGCTCGCAGGTTCGAGTCGGCGACGTCGCCCGCGTCGGGCTGAACGCCGAGAGCTACACGCGCGACACGAAGTACGACGGCAAGCCCGCGGCGGGCGTCGCGATCCGCCTCGCCGCCGGCGAGAACGCGCTCGACACCATGAAGGGCATCCGCGCGACGCTCGACCGCCTCTCGCCCTTCTTCCCGCCGGGCTTCGAGGTCGTCTACCCGCTCGACACGACCCCGTTCGTGCGCGCCTCCATCACCGAGGTCGTAAAGACGCTCTGCGAGGCGGTCGTGCTCGTCTTCCTCGTGATGTTCCTCTTCCTGCAGAACGCCCGCGCGACCCTGATCCCGACGATCGCGGTGCCGGTCGTGCTGCTCGGCACCTTCGGGATCCTCTCGGCCTTCGGCTTCTCCATCAACACGCTGACGATGTTCGGCATGGCGCTCTCGATCGGCCTGCTCGTCGACGACGCGATCGTCGTGGTCGAGAACGTCGAGCGCGTCATCGCGGAGGAGCGGCTCTCCCCCCGCGAGGCGACCCGCAAGTCCATGGACCAGATCACGGGCGCCCTCGTCGCGATCGCGCTCGTGCTCGCCGCCGTGTTCGTGCCCATGGCCTTCTTCGGCGGCTCGATCGGCGTGATCTACCGGCAGTTCTCGGTGACGCTCGTCTCCGCCATGGCGCTCTCGGTGCTGGTCGCCCTGGTGCTGACCCCCGCGCTCTGCGCCACCATCCTGAAGCCCCTGCCGCCCTCGGGCGAGGTCGAGCACCGCGGCTTCTTCCGCTGGTTCAACCGCTGGTTCGACCGGGGCCGCGCGGCCCATGCCGCCGGCCACGGGCGGATGCTCGGCCGCACGGGGCGCTCGATGCTGGCCAATGTCCTGATCGTCGCGGCCATGGCCTTCCTGCTGACGCGCATCCCCTCCTCCTTCCTGCCGGACGAGGACACGGGCTTCATGTACGGCCAGGTGCTCGCGCCGCCGGGCGCCTCCCACGAGCGCACCTGGGTCGCGCTCGACAAGGCGCAGCGCTACCTCACCGAGCACGAGAAGGACACGGTCGACGGCGTGCTGACCGTGAACGGCTTCAGCTTCGCCGGCACGGGGCAGAACGCGGGCCTGCTCTTCATCAAGCTGAAGGACTGGGACGAGCGCACCGACGCCTCGCAGCAGATGGACGCCCTGCTCGCGCGGGCGCGCAAGTACTTCGCGACCATCAAGGAGGCGGACGTCATCGCGGTCGCGCCGCCCGCCGTGCTCGAGCTCGGCAACACCGCCGGCTTCGACATGATGCTGCAGAACCGCGGGAGCCTGCCGCGCGAGGCCTTCCTCGCCGCGCGCAACCAGCTGCTGGCCGAGGCGGCGAAGGATCCCCGCCTCTCCGGCGTCCGGCCGAACGGCGTCGAGGACGCGCCGCAGTTCAAGCTCGACATCGACCGCGAGAAGGCGAGCGCCCTCGGCGTCTCGGTCGCCGACATCAACCAGACGCTCCAGGCGGGCTGGGCTTCGGTCTACGTCAACGACTTCATCGACCGCGGGCGCGTCAAGCGCGTGTACGTGCAGGGCGCGCCGCAGTCGCGCATGCAGCCCGAGGACCTCGGCCGCTGGTACCTGCGGAACGCTTCCGGCGGCATGGTGCCTTTCTCCGCCTTCGGCCGCGGCGAGTGGACCTTCGGGCCGCAGAAGCTCACCCGCTTCAACGGCGTGCCGGCCTTCCAGATCCAGGGCGCGCCGGCGGCCGGCCACAGCTCGGGCGAGGCGATGGACGCGATGGAGGAGATCGTCGCGGGCCTGCCCGCCGGCATCGGCCTCGAGTGGAACGGCCTCTCCTACGAGGAGCGCAAGTCCGGCGCCCAGACGCCGCTCCTGTACACGCTCTCGATCGCGATCGTCTTCCTCTGCCTCGCCGCGCTCTACGAGAGCTGGTCGATCCCGCTGACCGTGCTGCTGGTCGTCCCGCTCGGCGTCATCGGCGCGGTGATCGCGACGCTCGCGCGGGGCCTCGAGAACGACGCGTATTTCCAGGTGGGCCTGCTGGTGACCATCGGCCTCGCGGCCAAGAGCGCGGTCCTCATCGTCGAGTTCGCGAAGGAGAACTTCGACCGCGGCATGGGGCTGGTCGAGGCCGTGACGCAGGCCGCGAAGCAGCGCGTCCGCCCGATCCTGATGACCTCGCTCGCGTTCATGGCGGGCGTCCTGCCGCTCGCGCTCGCGAGCGGCGCCGGCTCCGGCGCCCAGCACGCCGTCGGCACGGGCGTCATCGGCGGCATGCTCGCCTCCACCTTCCTCGCCGTGTTCTTCGTGCCGGTGTTCTTCGTCGTCGTCCTGCGGCGCTTCCACGTGCACCGGCAGCAGGCGCCGGAATGAGCCGAGTGCGTGGCATCGTCGTCCTGCTCGCGGGCGGCCTCGCCGCCTGCACGCTCGCGCCGCGTTACGAGCGCCCCGAGGCGCCGGTACCCGAAGCCTTCGAAGGGGTGGCCGCGACCTCGGATGAGACGCCGGCCGCGGACATCGCCTGGTCGGAGTTCTTCCCGGACGCCGAACTGCGCGACCTCATCCGGCGGGCGCTCGCGAACAACCGGGACCTTCGCGTCGCGACGCTGAACGTCGAGGCCGCGCGCGCCCAGTACCGCATCCAGCGCGCGGACCTCGTGCCCGCGATCGACGCTACCGGCACGGCGGACAACGAGCGCGTCCCGCCCTCGCTCTCGCCGACCGGCGAGGGCGAGGTCACGCGCACCTACTCGGCGGGCCTCGCGACGACGGCGTTCGAGCTCGACCTCTTCGGCCGGGTGCGGAGCCTGCGCAAAGCGGCGCTCGAGCGCTACTTCGCGCTCGAGGAGAACCGGACGGCCGCGCAGATCGCCCTCGTCTCCGAGGTCGCGAGCGCCTGGCTCACGCTGGTCGCGGACCGCGAGCTGCTCGCGCTCGCGGAAGCGACGCGCGAGAGCCAGCACACCTCCTACGAGCTGACGCGCCTGCGATTCGAGCAGGGCGTGTCCAGCGAGATCGAGCTGCACCGCGCGGAGTCCACGTGGCGCGAGGCCGAGGTCGACATCGCGCAGCAGAAGCGCCGCGTCGCCACGGACCGCAACGCCCTTGCCCTGCTCATCGGGGAGGCGCTGCCGCCGGAGACCGGCGCCGGCGGGCGCAAGCTGGAGGCGCAGACTTTCGGCGGGCAGCTGCCGGCCGGCCTGCCGGCCGAGCTGCTGGCGCGCCGCCCCGACATCCGCGCGGCGGAGCATGCGCTCAAGGCGTCGAACGCCGACATCGGGGCCGCGCGCGCGGCGTTCTTCCCCTCGATCGAGCTGACCGGTTTCTACGGCAACGCCAGCGACGACCTCTCGGAGCTGTTCCAGGGCGGCAACGAGCGCTGGAGCTTCATCCCGCAGATCCGTCTGCCGATCTTCGCCGGCGGGGCCAACAAGGCGACGCTCGACCTCGCGACCGTGCGCAGGCAGACCGACGTCGCGCGCTACGAGCTGGCGATCCAGGTCGCGTTCCGCGAGGTCGCCGACGCCCTCGTGGCGCGCACGACGCTGGAGGAGCAGCTGCGCGCGCAGGAAGCGCTGACCGGCGCCGCGCGCGCGAGCTACCGGCTCGCAGACATGCGCTACCGCAGCGGCGTCGACAGCTACCTCGGCGCCCTGATCGCGCAGCGCGACCTTTATGACGCGGAGCGCGCGCTCATCGTCACGCGCCTCGCGGCGACGGTGAACCTCGTGCAGCTCTACCGGACGCTGGGGGGCGGCTGGCAATAAGACGGAATCGGCCGTCCGGCACCCGATTGGACAGGGTGCTTCATTCAACAGTATTGTGCCTCCGGGCGCGGGTACGCGCCCCAGGGGGGTATCCGTTGAACGTCGCCAACCGTGCCGGACGGAGCCGTCCGTGAGCGCCGGTTCCGCCGCGCTCCTGCAGCACTCGTCCCTCGACGAGGATTCCTGGGAAGACCTGCTGAGCTTCATCGAGGAGCGCCGGGTCATCCCGATCCTCGGGCCGGAGCTGCTGCAGGTGGACACCGACCAGGGTCCCCGCCTGCTCTATGACTGGCTCGCGGAAAAGCTCGCGCGACGCCTGAACGTCGACACCTCGCAGCTGCCGCA
>DASSUY010000085.1:0-3688 GCA_035706525.1 Steroidobacteraceae bacterium | reverse complement strand
GAGTCCTGGGACAAGGCCGTCGCGGTCTGGTGCAGCGCCGACCGCAAGGACGCCCTGACGCGCGCGAAGCGCGGCGAGGAGATCGCGGCCGGGAAGTGCACGACGCCGGTCGCGGCCGAGTACGAGCTCGGGCGCCAGATCGGCCTGACCGGCACGCCGGGCATCGTCACGGAGACGGGCGAGTTCGTCGCGGGCTATGCGACGGCGGCCTATCTCGCCGCCTACCTGGACAACCCGCAGGGCGCGTCGGCCGCGGCGTCGGACTGACGCTCAGCGCTCGAGCAGCGGGAGCTTTTCCGGGACGTCCTTCCAGGCGTCCGCATCGGCCGGCGGGTCCTTCCGCTGCGAGATCACGGGCCACTCCTTCGCGAGCTCCGCGTTGAGCTTCAGGAAGGCCTCCTGGCCCGGCGGCACGTCCTCCTCGGAGAAGATCGCGTCCACGGGGCATTCCGGCTCGCACAGCGTGCAGTCGATGCACTCCTCGGGATCGATGACGAGGAAGTTCGGGCCCTCGTGGAAGCAGTCGACCGGGCAGACCTCGACGCAGTCCGTGTACTTGCACTTGATGCAGGCTTCGGTGACGACGAAAGTCATGCGCGGGTTCCGTCCGGCTCCTGGCAGCGGGCCGGCATTGTGCCACAGCCGGCGCGCGCGCCGGTCACTCGAGCGTGTGCCAGTGCAGCGACTCGCGCCCGGCGGAGCGGTCCTCGAAATAGCGCCGCAGGCAGAACTCCACGCTGCGGAACGCGAGGTCCGCCCACGGGATGTCGCGCTCCGCGCACAGCGTGGTCTCGAGGCTCTCGGGCCCCACGCCGAAATCCGGGTCGGCGAGGCGCGCGCGGAACATGACGTGCACCTGCTCGGCGTGCAGCACGTGCACGATCGCGCAGGGCGTGCCGACCTCGACCCGCGCGAGCGCCTCTTCCTGGCACTCGCGGGCCGCCGCCTGCTGCAGGCTCTCACCCGTCTCCATGAAGCCCGCGGGAATCGTCCAGTAGCCGCGGCGCGGCTCGATCGCGCGCCGGCACACGAGGATGCGGCCGTCGTGCTCCGGCACGCAGCCCGCGATCAGGCGCGGGTTGCGGTAGTGGACCGTGCCGCAGGCAGTGCAGACCGCGCGGGGCCGGTGGTCCCCGTCGGGCACGCGCGTCTCGACCGGCGCGCCGCAACAGCCGCAGAACTTCATGCGCCCGATTGTCGGGGGCGGGACGCGGCCTGCCAAGGCCGGCGGCCGTATACTGCCGATCCCGCTGCCGGGATGGCGGAATTGGCAGACGCAGTGGACTCAAAATCCACCGGATCGGAAGATTCTTGCGGGTTCGACTCCCGCTCCCGGCACCAGAGAATTCCGGCCGCCTGCGACCTTTCGGGCGGCTCGGGCATCTAAGCCCCCGATGACCCGCATTGCCGACATCGACCTGTCCCAGGAAGTGGTCGCCGCCGCCCGCGCCGGGGAGGGGGCGGCCTTCGAGGCGATCTACGCGGCGACCGCGTCCAGCCTATACACGCTCCTGCGCCGGCTGGTGCGCCGCCCTGCCATCGCGGAAGAGCTGCTGCAGGAAACCTTCGTCGACGTCCTCCAGCACATCGGCGCCTTCGAGGGCCGTTGCCCGCTCGCGGCCTGGATCCGGCGCCTCGCGGTCAACCGCGCGCTCATGTACCTGCGCTCGCCCTGGCACCGCGGCCTCGAATGGCTGGACAAGGACCCGGGCGGCGCCGACCGGCTGCCGTCGCCCGCCGCCGACCCCTCGTCGCTGCCGGACGCCGCGCTCGAGCGGGCGCTGATGACGCTGCCGGCGATCTCGCGCGCCGTCGTCTGGCTGCACGACGTGGAAGGCATGACGCACGCGGACATCGGCTTCGCGCTCGGCCGCACGCCGAGCTTCTCGAAGTCCCAGCTCGCGCGCGCGCACCGCCGCCTGCGGGAAGCGCTCGCGGCCGAGCCGGGCTCACTGGAGGCCACGCCATGCATCCCGGGCTGAACGACCTCGGCGACCGGCTGGCTGCGCTGCCGGGCTTCGAGGCGCCGGCCGACGGCTGGCATCGCGTGCTCGCGGCGCAGGAGCGGCGGGAGACGCGGCTGGACCGCCGCTGGCCGGTCGCGCTCGCGGCCGCGGTGCTCGCCGTCGCCGCGGCACTCGGATTCTGGCTGCAGTCGGCGCAGCGGGCGCTGTCCGCCGACGCGGCATCCGGCCTTCCGCCGGATACCCTGCTCGCGGAAGACATGCGCGCGGAGAACGAGCGCCTCGAGCGCATCCTCGCGGCGCTGCCGGAGCGCCACGCCATGCGCGGCAGCACGGCCTACACGGTGGCGGAGCTCGAGGACCGGCTCGCCTTCCTCGACGACCGCCTGAGCCGCGTGAACCTCGAGCCCAACGCTCCCGAACGCGTCGAGGCGCTCTGGCGCGAGCGCGTCGGGGTCATGACGTCGCTGGTCCAGGTCCGCTATGCGGACGCGATCGGCACCTATTGAAATGGAGGTCAGGATGACACGCTGGACGATCGGCCTGCTGGCGGCACTCGCCCTGATGTCGGGCGCGGCCGGGGCCGCGGACGACCCCGCCTCCGTCGAAAAGCGCCTCGCGGACGCGCAGCGCCGCCTCGAGGACGCGGCACGCGAGGTGGCCGAGCTTTCCGGCGAAGCGGCCGGCCCGGCCTACTACCGCGCCTTCGAGGGCATGCGATTCGGGCGGAAGCGCGCGATGCTCGGCGTGAACCTCGACGACGGCGCCCCGGAAGGCTCCGGCGTCCGCGTCGCGAGCGTGAGCCCGGGCGGACCCGCGGCGGAAGCGGGCGTCCAGTCCGGCGACGTCATCGTCGCGATCCAGTCGAAGCCCGTGACGACCAGCCGCGAAGTCGTGCGGACGATGGAGTCGGTGAAGCCCGGCGACAAGGTCAAGCTCAGCGTGCGCCGGAGCGGCAAGCCGGTCGACCTCGAGGTGGAGGCGCAGCCGCTGGACATGATGTTCATTGCTGGCACGCCGGGGGTCCCTGCGCTTCCCGCGCTGCCCGCGATCGCGGCGGCCGCGCCGATGGCGGCGTTCGCCTTCGACGGCGAGGGCCACTGGCTGCTCGACGAGTGGGGCGACGCTGAACTGGTCACGATGACGCCGGGGCTCGGCCGCTACTTCGGCACGGACAAGGGCGTGCTCGTCGCGCGCGCGCCCGGGGACAAGTCCCTCGGCCTCGAGGACGGCGACGTGATCGTCGCCATCGACGGGCGCGAGCCGCAGAACGGGCGGCACGCGATGCGCATCCTCAGGTCCTACCAGCCGGGCGAGTCCGTGGACCTCAAGGTGCTGCGCGACCGCAAGGAGCGGACGCTGTCGATGAAGGTCCCGGCGCGTGCCGGCCGCGACTTCCCGCACCGCGCGGCGCCGCCGAAGCCTCCGACGCCGCCCGAGCCGCCCGCGCCCGCGGCGAGCTGAACGGCCCGGCCGCTGTGCTAGTCTGCGCGGCCCATGCGCCGCGCAGACTTCTCCTATCCGCTGCCCGAGGCGCTGATCGCCGACCGGCCGCTGCCGAGGCGGGGCGCGAGCCGGCTGCTTTCGCTCGACGGCGCGACGGGCGCGCTCGCGGACCTCGCATTCGACGACCTCCGGACCCTCCTGCGCGCGGGCGACCTGCTCGTGCTGAACGACACGCGCGTGCTGCCGGCGCGCCTCCTCGGCCGCAAGGAGAGCGGGGG
>DASSUY010000084.1:0-3621 GCA_035706525.1 Steroidobacteraceae bacterium | reverse complement strand
CGACTGCATTCGCCGGCGCTCCGCCCTTCCCCGACGCGGACGTCGTCCCGATCTTCATCCTCGGGATGCCGCGCTCGGGCACCACGCTCGTGGAGCGGATCCTCGCCCGGCACCCGCGCGTGGCGCCGGGCGGCGAGATGACCGTCGGGCAGGCGGCGCATGCCGAGTACCTTCGCGCACGCGCGCGAAGCGGCCTGCCCTGGCCGGTCGACCCGGCACTGCCCGAGGAGCGGCGGCTGCTCGCGGACGCGCGGGAGCGCTACGCCGAGCAGGCGCTGCGCCACGCGGGCGACGCTCGCCACGTCACGGACAAGCACCCGGCCAACGCGCTGATCGCAGGATTCCTGCGGCTGATCTTTCCCGAGGCCCCGATGGTGCACGTCGTGCGCGAGCCCATGGCCGCCTGCTGGTCGATATTCACGGCGTTCCTGCCGGCGGCGAGCGCATGCTTCACCTCACTCGAGGACATCGCGCGCTACCGGGCCGCGCATTTCGATCTGGTGCGGCTGTGGTCCTCGCGCTTCGACCTGGCCGAGCTGTCTTACGAGGCGCTCGTGACCGATCCGGCTGCGTCGATCCGGTCGCTCCTCGCGGCCTGCAGGCTGCCCTGGTCCCAGGCCTGCCTCCGGCCGGAGGAGGCCGCCGAGCCGGTCACGACCGCGAGCGTCGACCAGGTCCGCTCGCCCATCCACCGCGACAGCGTTGACCGCCACGCCCGGTACGCGCCCTATCTCGGGACGCTGCGCCTCGCGCTCGGGCTGCCCGCCGCAGAGGCCCCCGCTACCAAGTGAGCCCGCGCGATCACGCGGCGCGCGCCGGCCCGCGCCCGCCTTCGCTATAGTCGGCCTGCGGCGCGCCGCCTGCGCGCCTGGGAGCGACGACGACATGGCTGGCAGCGCACGCCTCGCGGGCCGTACGGCGGTGATCACCGGCGCGGGGTCCGGCATCGGCCGAGAGACCGCGCGACGGTTCGCCGCCGAAGGCGCGGCCGTCGCCTGCCTCGACCTGTCCGGCGGGCGTGCCGAAGAAGTCGCCGTCGCGCTTCGCGCCGTCGGGGCCGACGTGCGCGCCCGCGCGGTCGACGTCGCTTCATCGGCGCAGGTGGTCGAGGCCTGCGCGTGGATCGCGCGGGAGTGGGGTGACCCGGACGTGCTCGTCAACCTCGCGGGTGGTGGCGGCGCCGGGGCGATCGGCACGGTGAGCCACGACGAATGGCGGCTGGCGCTCGACGTGAATCTCGGCGGCGCCTTCCTGATGGCGACCGCGCTCTGGTCCGGCTTCGTGCGGCGGCGGCGCGGCGTCATCCTGAACTGCGGTTCAATCATGGGGCTCGCCGGCGACATGAACTCCGCGGCCTACTGCTCCGCCAAGGCGGGGCTCGTCGGGCTCACACGCAGCCTCGCGGCCGACGGCGCGGCCCACGGCATCCGCGCGAACTGCGTCTGTCCCGGCTTTGTCGACACGCCGGCGATGCGCGAGCTGGCGTCCGATCCCGCGGGCGGGCGGCGCTTCGAGGACTTCGTCCGGCAGATACCGATGCGCCGCATGGCGACCCCCGCGGAGGTCGCGAGCGCGTTCCTGTTCCTGGCGAGCGACGATGCGGCCTACATCACGGGGTCGACGCTCGTCGTCGACGGCGGGGCGACGCTCGGCTACCTCGGGAGCGACATCGCCGCCTCCGCCGACGGTCAGGACGGCGCGGTTCCGTAGTCGCGGATCTTCAGGCGCCGTCCCCCTTCCAGCGCGGACTGCTGCGCGATGACGCCCGGCATCGTATAGGCGATCGCTTCCCAGATGTTCACGGCCGGGTGACGGTCCTCGACGATCGCGCGGATGAACTCGTGCGTGATATGCGTGTGCGAGCCTCCGTGCCCGCTCGCGACGCGCAGCTCGGGCGGCAGCAGGTCGTCGTGCGACCTTTTCTCGGCGTCCTTGCTCTCGACGACGCCCGTATAGATGCCGAAAGGCAGGTCCGGCGTGTCCAGTTGCTTGACGATCGTGCTGGGCGACCCTTCGGGGCGCTGCATGATGTAGGAGCCGCGATCGCCGTAAAACAGGGCGCGCTCGGTGCCGCCGGCAGCGATGTGCCAGCCGATCGAGATCCTAGAGCAATGGCCCTTGTCGGTCTTGAACAGCCCGACGGTGTGGAAGAACGGGCTGTCACCGTAGCTGTTCTCCTTCAGCATCGGGTGGTCGTCACCCCAGCCATAGGCCGTGACTTCCGTGAAACGCTCGCCCGTCACCGGGATGATCATGCCGGTGCAATGCGTCGGGTAAAGCATGGGCGGATAGCCCCAGGACCAGGTGGGCTTCAGCTTGCTGACGTCGATCTTCTTCGAGACATCGACCTGATCGACTTGCCGGATCATGACGCAGGACTGGCAGTCGAAGGCCTCGCCATAGGCGTAGGGCGCGAGACCCGTGTGGTGATACTCGGACTCGGTGTAGAAGATCTCGCCGAAGTGACCCTGCCGCCTGAGCTCGATGCAGGTCATCACTTCCTGATTGTAGCGGCTCGTCTCCGCCATCATGTACTTGAGTCCCGTGCGCCGGACGGTGTCCAGCAGCATTTCCAGTTCCTCGACTGACATGCCGGCAGGTACCGCGCTGATCACGTGCTTGCCCGCGTTCAAGGCCTGGGCGGCCATCGCAGCATGGAACGGCGCCGGAGTGAACAGCGCGACCGCGTCCAGTCCCGGGTGCTTCAGGAACTCGTCGTAGCTTCGGTACAGATTGTCGGATCCGTAGCGGTTCTTGAGCGTCTGCAGCCTGGTCTCGCGGACGTCGCAGAGAGCGACGACCTTCGCGTCCGGATGCAAGTGCCAGAAGAAGTGCGCGCCGAAGCCGCCTCCGACGACACCAATCCCCACCTTCCCCGCTGGCGCCCTGCGCTTCTTCTCCTGCGCCGCTCCCGCGACCCCGACCCCGGACGAGTACGCTGCCGCCGCGACGCCCACGCCCGCGAGAAACTGCCTGCGGCTCGACCCCTTGCGTGTCATGTCGTTCATCGATGCCTCCGCGCGGTGTATTGACAGCGGTATGTAACGTTATACAGTGTAGTCAAATTCTGTCGGTCCGGAAACCCGGCCGGGAGCAGCGCGGATGGACCGCAAACAGGGGGCGCGGCCTCCAGGACTCACGCGTCGCACCGTCTTGAAGACAATGGGAGCGGCGCCCCTCGCCTTCGGCCCGGCCGCCTCGCTGGGAGCCGCCGCCCGGCCCGCTGTGGCTTCGGACGTCGCGCGAATCGGCGTGATCGGAGTCGGGGCACGCGGCACTTCCCTCCTCAAGACCCTGCTCGGCGTCGGGCGCGTCGCGGTCCCGGCGCTCGCGGACATCGACCGCGGGCGGCTCGATGCCGCCGCGGAGCTCGTGGCAGGAAGCACGGGCGCAAAACCGGCACTGTACGGCGACGGTCCGGAGGCGTTTCGCGACCTGGTGCGGCGCGAGGACATCGATGCCGTGATCATCGCGACGCCGTGGGAATGGCACACCCCCATGGCCGTCGCCGCCATGGGCTCGCGCAAGTTCGTGGGCGTGGAGGTGCCCGCCGCGCTCACGATCGAGGAGTGCTGGCAACTCGTGCGCGGCGCGGAGGAAAGCGGCGTCTGGTGCATGATG
>DASSUY010000083.1:0-4991 GCA_035706525.1 Steroidobacteraceae bacterium | reverse complement strand
CATTCTCGTCAACAAGCGCAGCCGGGTCATCGTGCAGGGTTTCACGGGCAAGCAGGGCACCTTCCATGCCCAGCAGTGCATTGCCTATGGCACGCGCGTGGTCGGCGGCGTGACGCCGGGCCGCGGCGGCTCGCGCCACCTCGACCGGCCCGTCTTCGACACCGTGCACGACGCGGTGAAGGCGACGAAGGCGGACGTCAGCGTCATCTACGTGCCGGCGCCGTATGCGGCCGACGCCATCCTCGAGGCCGCGGACGCCGGCATCCGGCTGATCGTCGCGATCACGGAAGGCATCCCCGTCAACGACATGGTGCGCGTCAAGGCCGCGCTCACGGGCGGCAGGAGCCGCCTCGTCGGCCCCAACTGCCCCGGCGTCATCACGCCCGGCGAGTGCAAGGTCGGCATCATGCCGGGGTTCATCCACCGGCCCGGCAGGATCGGCATCATCTCGCGCTCGGGCACGCTGACCTACGAGGCCGTCTACCAGACGACGAACGTCGGGCTCGGCCAGACGACCTGCGTCGGCATCGGCGGTGATCCCGTGCGCGGGCTCAACTTCATCGAGGTGCTCGCGCTCTTCGAGCGCGACAGGGACACGGCCGGCATCATCATGGTCGGGGAGATCGGAGGCACCGACGAGGAAGCCGCCGCGGAGTTCATCCACCGGGAGGTGTCGAAGCCCGTCGTCGCGTACATCGCGGGCGTCACCGCCCCGCCCGGCAAGCGCATGGGCCACGCCGGCGCCGTGATCGCGGGCGGGAAGGGCACGGCGGCCGACAAGTACGCCGCGCTCGAGGAGGCGGGCGTCCGGACGGTCCGCTCGGCGGCCGACCTCGGCGTCGCGATGAAGCAGGCGCTCGCCGCGAAGCGGCGCCGCAAGCCCGGGCGCCGGCGCTGAGCCCGCGTGCGCATCGCCCTCGCGCAGATCGACCCGACGGTTGGCGACATGGCCGGCAATGCCGGCCGGATCGCCGCGCGCGTCGAGGAGGCGCGCCGGGCCGGCGCGGCCCTCGTCGCGACGCCCGAGCTCGCGCTGTCGGGCTATCCGCCCGAGGACCTCCTGTTCCACCGCGGATTCCGCCGTCGCGTCGACGAGGCGCTCGCGCGGCTCGCGGATTCCGCGCGCGGCATCGACGTGCTGGTCGGATATCCGGAGTATTCCGGCGGCGTCCTGTTCAACTCGGCCGCCTGGCTGCGCGACGGGCAGCGCGTCGCCAATTACCGCAAGCAGCGCCTCCCGAATTACCAGGTCTTCGACGAAAAGCGCTACTTCACGCCGGGCGACTCGTTCGTCACCGTGGAGGTCGGCGGCATCCGCGTGGCGCCGATCATCTGCGAGGACATCTGGCACGCCGAGGTCGCCTCCGGCGCGCGGCGCGCGGGCGGCGACGTGGTCCTTGCGATCAACGCATCGCCGTACCAGCAGCGCAAGCAGCCCGAGCGCGAGGCCCACCTCGCGGCCTGCGCGCGCGCGAACGGCGTGCCTTACGTCTACCTGAACCTGGTCGGCGGCCAGGACGAGCTGGTGTTCGACGGCTGCAGCTTCGCGGTCGACGCGGGGGGCCGCGTGGTGCACCGCGCGCCGGCCTTTGAGGAGTCGCTCACGACGATCGACCTCGGGCAGGCGGAGCGCGGCTACGACATCGAGCCCGAGAGCCTCGCGCCGCTGCCCGAGCGGGAGGAGAGCGTCTGGCGGGCGATCGTGCTGGGCGTCCGCGACTACGTGCGCAAGAACGGATTCGAAGGCGTGGTGATCGGGCTCTCGGGCGGCATCGACTCCGCGCTGGTGCTCGCGATTGCCTGCGATGCGCTCGGTCCGGAACGCGTGCAGGTGGTCATGATGCCCTCGCGCTTCACCTCCGAGATGTCCGAGAAGGACGCGACGGCCATGGCGCGCGGGCTCGGCGTCAGGTACTCGGTGATCCCCATCGAGGGCATGTACCAGGCGACGACGACGGCGCTCGAGCGCGAGTTCCGCGGCCTGGCGCCCGACGCGACCGAGGAGAACATCCAGGCGCGCTGCCGCGGCATGCTGCTCATGGCGATTTCGAACAAGACCGGGCGCATGGTGCTGACGACCGGCAACAAGAGCGAGATGGCCGTCGGCTACGCGACGCTCTACGGCGACATGGCCGGCGGCTACGCGCCGATCAAGGATTGCAGCAAGTCGCTCGTGTGGAAGCTCGCCCGCTGGCGCAATGCGCAGTCGCCGGCGCCGGTGATTCCGCCGCGGATCATCGAGCGCCCGCCGACCGCGGAGCTGCGCGAGAACCAGCTCGACAGCGACAGCCTGCCGCCCTACGACGTGCTCGACCCGATCCTCGAGGCCTTCATCGAGGACGACCGCTCGGTCGACGAGATCGTCGGCATGGGCTTCGAGCGCGAGACCGTGACGCGGGTGCTCGAGCTCGTGAAGCGCAGCGAATACAAGCGCCGCCAGGCGCCGCCGGGCGTGCGGGTCAGCGGGCGGGCGTTCGGGAGGGACTGGCGGTACCCGATCTCGTCGGGGTACAGGCCGGGAGAATCCTAGGAGAGAACCTTTGCCCGGCGCCGGCGGGGAACCCGGCTCGCTCGCTCAGCCAGCTCTGGAACGTCAGCGGCGTTTCACCAGATCTTCCACCAGGCCTTGTCCTCGACGTCCGGCTCGACGTTCGGGTAGTTGAGCGCGAAGACCTCCGCGGAGCGTTCCGCGAGGTCGTCGAGCCCGAGCCCCTTGTAGGCGGAGATGGAGATTTCGAGCGCGCGCCGCACCGCGGGCGCGCCGTCGTAGTTCTCGATGCAGTAGCGTGCGCGGTCGAGCGCGGCGACATAGGCCTCGCGCTTCAGGTAGAGGTTCGCGACATACACCTCGTAGTCGGCGAGGCGGTTGCGCAGGTAGACCATCCGCTGCCGCGCGTCGGGGGCGTAGATGCTGTCGGGATGGGCCTTGATGAGCTGCCCGAAGGCGTCGAACGCGCGGCGGACGTCCTGCGGCGGGCGCTCGTTGAGGTCCGTGTTGAACCAGCGCTCGAGGAAGTTCGGCGACCGCTCGAAGTAGATGAGGCCGCGCAGGTACATGGCGTAGTCGACCCGCGGGTGCGTCGGGTTCTCGCGGATGAACTGGTCGGCCGCGTCCTGCGCCGATTCCTGCTCGCGGGCGCGGTAGTAGGCGTAAATGATGTCGAGGTGGCCCTGGCGCGCCTCGTCGCTGAACGGATAGCGGGCGTCGAGCGCCTCGTAGTAGCGGATGGCGCCGCGATAGTCGCCGCCGATCATCAGCTTGTGCGCCTTCTCGTACATGTTGCCGGGTTGCAGCGCCTCGGCCTGGCGCTCCTTGTATCCGCAGCCGGCGACTGCGAGCATGCTGCACGCGACGATCAGGGCGCGCGCCGTCGATGGGACTCGCTGCAAAGGACTGGACCCCGCCTGTTGAACCGACGCAGTATACCGGCAAAAGACCGCTCCCGACCCCCATGAGTTCCTCCCCTCACCAACGCGAGCTGCGGTTGCCGCAGCAGGCCGCGGGCCGACGGCTCGACCAGGCGCTGGCCGACGCGCTGCCGGAATACTCCCGCTCGCGCCTGAAGCGCTGGATCGACGACGGACACCTGACCGTGGACGGCGTGGTGCCGCGCCCGCGCGACATCGTGGCGGGCGGCGAGCGCATCGTGCTCGATGCGCCGGACGAGGACGCCGTCGCGCCCCTCGCACAGGCGATCGACCTCGCGATCGCCTACGAGGACAGGGACGTGCTCGTCGTCGACAAGCCGGCGGGCCTCGTCGTCCACCCCGGGGCGGGCAAGCCGGACGGCACACTGCAGAACGCGCTCCTCGCGCACGACGCGAAGCTCGCGAAGCTCCCGCGCGCGGGGATCGTGCACCGCCTCGACAAGGACACGACCGGGCTGCTCGTCGTCGCGCGGAACGAGAAGGCGCGCGTCGCGCTCTCGGAGGCGCTGGCGGCGCGCGGGATCCACCGCGAGTACCAGGCCGTCTGCGTCGGCGTCATGACCGCGGGGGGCAAGGTCGATGCGCCCATCGACCGTCACCCCGTCGACCGGCTTCGCATGGCCGTGCGGCAGGGCGGTCGCGAAGCCGTCACGCACTACCGCGTGATCGAGCGCTTCCGGAGGCACACGCACGTGCGCGTCATGCTCGAGACCGGCCGCACGCACCAGATCCGGCTCCACCTCGCGCACGCCGGCTACCCGCTGGTCGGCGACCCGGTGTACGGGCGCCGGCTCGTGATCCCGAAGGGCGCGGCGCCTGCGCTCGCGGAGCTGCTGCGCGGCTTCCGCCGGCAGGCGCTGCATGCCGCGAAGCTCGCCTTCCCGCATCCCCGCGAAGGGCGCACGATCGAAGTCACGTCGCCCTTGCCCGCGGACATGCGCGCGCTCATCGCGGCGCTGCGGCGCGACCTCAAGGCGGCCGCGGGTTGAGCGCGGCGATCGCCTGCCTGACGCCCGACTGGCCGGCGCCATCGCGCGTGCGCGCCGCGATGACGACGCGCGCGGGCGGCGTGAGCACGGGCGCCTACGCGAGCCTCAACCTCGCGACGCACGTCGGCGACGATCCCGCCGCGGTCGCGGAAAACCGGAGCCGGTTGCGGACGACGCTCGGCCTGCGCGCCGAGCCCGCCTGGCTCGAGCAGGTGCACGGCGCCCGCGTCGTGCTGCTGCCTCGCACGAACGACGGACCGGCGGATGCGGCCGTCTGCTTCGCGCCGGGGAGCGTCTGCGCGGTCCTCGTGGCCGACTGCCTGCCGGTCTTCCTCGCGAGCCGCGACGGCGACCGCGTCGGCATCGCGCACGCCGGGTGGCGGGGGCTCGCGGCCGGCGTCGTCGAGGCGACCGTGGCCGCGCTCGATTGCGATCCGTCGCGGCTCGTCGCCTGGCTCGGGCCCTCGATCGGCCCGCGTGCCTTCGAAGTGGGCGAGGAGGTGCGCGAAGCCTTCGTCGCGCAGGATGCCGGCGCGGCGGCAGCCTTCGCTCCCGGGCGCCCGGGACGCTGGC
>DASSUY010000082.1:0-3239 GCA_035706525.1 Steroidobacteraceae bacterium | reverse complement strand
TCAAGCCGGGCAAGGACCTGCGCGAGCGCGTGAACGCGGGCCAGTCCCACCCGATCCGCGACTAGGCCGCGTGCGGCCGCCTCGGGACGGGGCAAGCCGGTCATGAACCCGGAATCGATCTGGATCCTGCTCGGCGTCCTGTTCCTGGGCGGCGCCATCGGCTTCTACGCCTCGCGCAAGCCGCGGCCGAGCGACGTCGGCGAGGAGCGCCTCCGGGGCAACTACCTCGCCGGCGTGAACTTCCTCGTGAACGAGCAGCCCGACCGCGCCCTCGAGGCGTTCCTGCGCGCGGCCGAGCTGGACGACGACACCATCGAGACGCACTTCGCGCTCGGGAGCCTCTATCGCCGCCGCGGCGAGGTCGACCGGGCGATACGGATCCACCAGAACATTGCGACCCGCGAGAGCCTCGAGCCTTCGCAGCGCGAGCAGGCGGGCTTCGCGCTGGCCCAGGACTACCTGAAGGCTGGCATGCTCGACCGCGCCGAGAAGATCCTGCAGCCTCTCGCGGCGTCGGGCGCGCATCGCATGGCGGCGATGCGGAAGCTCATGCGCATCTACGAGCAGGAGCAGGACTGGAAGCGGGCCATCGAGGTATTCCGCGAGCTGGACAAGGCGGGGCGGGCGCCCCAGGAGAGTGCGATCGCGCACTACTACTGCGAGCTCGCCGAGGAAGCCCGCGAACGGGGCGCCCTGGACGAGGCGCGGGACCACCTGCGCGAGGCGCGCCGCCAGATACCGCGCTTTCCGCGGGGTGCCCTGGTGCGCTCCGACATCGCGATCGAGCAGGGGGACTTCGCGCTCGCGGAGAAGCTGCTCGGAGCGGTACTCGCGCACGACGCGGCGCTCGCGATCGAGGTCGTGCCGAGGCTCGTGCGGCTGGCCCGCGCCTCGGGCGACCAGGCGCCGCTCGCCCGCGTCGTGGAGGGCAGGGCCGACGCCGTCAACGAGGTCGCGATCGCGGCGATCATGGCCGACGCGCTCGACTTCACGCCGCTCGAATCGCGGGTCCGCGCCTGCCTCGCCGGCGACGAGGCGATCGCGGGGCTCGTGACGGCCATCGGCCGCGACCCCGCATCGCTCGACGCGCGGGCCGTCGCCGACATCGCCGCCGTGCTGCGCCGGCTCGCTGCGCGCACGCCGCGGTATCGCTGCGCCAACTGCGGCTTCTCCAGCATCGACCATTTCTGGCAATGTCCCGGCTGCAAGACCTGGGACAGCCAGCGGCCCCTCCTGCGCTTCGACCTCGTGGCGGGACTCGAGGCCGGCAAGGCCCGCTAGCGCGCTTTCTCCCCGCATCCGCCGGATTCGCGTGGCCCGCCGCCCGCGGGCGCCGCGTAGTCTTCCTCCCGGGCGCGGCGATGGGCGCCGCGCGCGAGAAAGGGAGTGAAGCCATGTTGATCAAGGGACTGGGCGCGGCCTTCGTGGCCGCAACGCTGCTCGCGCCGATCGCCATCGCCGGGCCCGTCGACGTCAATACCGCCGATGCGAAGACGCTCTCGAAGGAGCTGCAGGGAATCGGGATGGCGAAGGCGGAGGCGATCGTCAGCTACCGCGAGAAGAACGGCCCGTTCAAGTCCGCCGACGACCTCGCGAAGGTCAAGGGCGTGGGGAAGAAGCTGGTCGAACAGAACAAGTCGAACATCAAGTTCGAGTCGGCGAAAGCCGGCGGCTGAAGCAGGGCCCGAGGCGCGGGCCGGCTCACGGCGGCTCCGGTATCATGATCCCACCTGGATTCCGGAGCCGAAGGACCCCACGTGAGCCGACCCGCCCCCGTCCGATTCGCGGTTTTTCCCGTCGCCGGCCGCGGCACGCGCTTCCTGCCCGCCACGAAGGCGAGCCCCAAGGAGATGCTGCCGGTCGTCGACAAGCCGCTGATCCAGTATGCGGTGGACGAGGCGCTCGCCGCGGGCGCGCGGATGCTCGTCTTCATCACGGGCGCGGCGAAGCGGGCCATCGAGGACCACTTCGACACGGACGCGGAACTCGAAGGGGCGCTGGAGGCGCAGGGGAAGGCGGACCTCCTGGCACTGCTGCGCGGCATCCTCCCGTCGGACGCGACCTGCATCTACATCCGCCAGCCGGCGCCTCTCGGGCTCGGGCACGCCGTGCTCTGCGCGCAGGCGGTAGTCGGCGACGAGCCTTTCTACGTGCACCTGGCCGACGACCTGATCGACGCCGACGAGCCGGTGCTCGCGCAGATGCGCGAACGCTACCTGAAGTCGGGCGGCGGCGTCATCGGCGTGCAGCAGGTGCCGCGAAGCCAGACGGGCAGCTACGGCATCGTCGAGACCGAGGACGGCGGCGGCGAGTACTCGCGCATCCGCCGCATGGTCGAGAAGCCGAAGCCGGCCGACGCGCCGTCCGACCTCGCCGTCGTCGGGCGATACCTCCTCCCCGGTTCAATTTTCGGCCGCCTGCGGACCGTCGGACGAGGCGCCGGCGGCGAAATCCAGCTGACCGACGGGATCGCGGCGCTCCTCGACGAGGTCCCGATCCATGCCTACCGTTTCCGGGGCAAGCGCTACGACTGCGGCAGCAAGCTCGGCTACCTCGAGGCCACGGTCGAGTACGGGCTCCGGCACCCCGAGCTCGGCGAGAAATTCGGGCGATACCTCGAGGCGTTCGTCGAGGGCCGCAGGAAGCGCGGCTGAGGGACGCTCAGTTCAGGACGTAGAATTCCCGGGCGCGCAATGGCACGGGCGGCTGCTGTACCGGGTCCGTGACCCGATGGTCCCAGCGACGCGAATAGACCTGCAGCCGGACCTCGTCGGCGTCCTCGCCGCGAACGCCCTCGAGCCTCACGCCCGCGACCGTCCGCTCGGTGACGCGCCATTCGACGGAGGCCGCGATCCGGATGCCGACGCCGTCGCGTGAATCCCCGTCGTAGCGCGGGTCGCCGCTCGCCGCCTGCAGCGCCGCGTCGGTCGGGAAGAACGGGCTCGCGTCCTCCCGCAGCTTCTGCCAGAGGACGCCGCCTTCGAGGCGGAAGCTGCGGTCGTCCCGCCGGCCGGCGATGTCGAATACGGGGCCCACGGACACGAAGCGGTCGGGGCTGAAGTAGCCGCCGTGGCCGAACGTGAAATGTGACCGGTTCGCGTCGAATCCCGTGAGCTCGACGGCACCGCCGAGGCGCGCGACCCAGGTGTCGCCCGAGGCAGCGCGCTGCAGGAATCCCGCATCGGCACGCCATTCCGTGTTGCTGTCGACGTGCTCGCCGTCGAGCACCGCACCCGCCA
>DASSUY010000081.1:0-7289 GCA_035706525.1 Steroidobacteraceae bacterium | reverse complement strand
CGCCGATGCCCAGGGCGAGGGCGGGCGCTCCGAGGATGGCGGATACGGCGGAGGCGAGTCGGACCGGGCGGCGGCAGTCGGACATGGCGTGTCTCCCCTTCGATCGCTGGACGAGCGCGCGCCCCCTGGCGTGGGCGCGGCGCACCGGAGAAATGGTACAGCCTGCGCCCGAGCGCCGGCAGCCTCGCCGGCCCAAGGGCTTGGGAGATTTTTCTCTGAAGCGACTAGAGTGGCGGCCCATGACGGATGCAGTGGCCGTGCTCGAACCGCACCCGGCGCGGCCCGCCGCCGGCATCCGCCGCGTCGCGGCGGCGGCGCGGCTGGAAGGCGGGACCCTCAGGCTGCAATTCCGGGTCGAGGGGGATCCGACGCGGCTCCGCCTGCCTTTGCCTGCAGGCGCACGGCGGCGCGACGGTCTCTGGCAACATACCTGCTTCGAAGCCTTCCTGCGCCCCGATGCCAGCGACAGCTACTACGAGTTCAACCTCTCGCCGTCCGGCGAATGGGCGGCGTACCGCTACGACGTCCGCCGCGGAGGCTGCACCCACCCGGAGCTGCCCGTGCCCTCCATCGACTTTGCCGCGCGCGCGGACGGTTGCGACTTGAACGCCGCGATTCCCGTCGCGGCGCTGGCCGAGCTCGCGCAGGCGCCAGCCCTCGCCGCCGGCCTCACGGCCGTCATCGAACAGGACGACGGCGCACTCTCGTACTGGGCGCTCGCGCACGCGGGCGCATCGCCCGACTTTCACGACCCCACGACGTTCCGGATGCGCCTGGTGCCCGCGTGAAGTTCGGGATCGACCGCCTGCTGCAGGACCGCGCCGTCAGGAAGCCGCTCGACGGGCGGCGCGTCGCGCTGCTCGCGCACCCGGCCTCGGTGACCGCGGACCTGACGCACACGCTCGATGCGCTGGCGGCGCACGAGGACTTCCGCCTGTCCGCCGCGTTCGGGCCGCAGCATGGCCTGCGCGGCGAGAAGCAGGACAACATGGTCGAGACCGCGGACGCGACCGACCCGACCTACAACATCCCGGTGTTCAGCCTGTACGGCGAGGTGCGCCGGCCGACGCCGGCGATGATGGACAGCTTCGACGTGATGCTGGTGGACCTCCAGGACCTCGGCTGCCGCATCTACACCTTCGTCACGACGCTTCGCTACGTGCTGGAGGCCGCCGCGGAGCACGGCAAGGCGGTCTGGGTCCTGGACCGGCCGAACCCGGCGGGGCGGCCGGTCGAGGGCCTGCTGCTGCGCGAGGGTTGGGAGAGCTTCGTCGGCGCAGGGCCGATGCCGATGCGCCACGGCCGGACGCTCGGCGAGCTCGGGACCTGGTTCGTGCAGCAGCTGAAGCTCGACGTCGAGTACGTGCACGTCGCGATGGACGGCTGGCGGCCCGCGCAGTCGCCCGGCTACGGTTGGCCACAGGGCGAGCGGGCCTGGATCAACCCGAGCCCGAACGCGCCCTCGGTCTCGATGGCGCGCTGCTATCCCGGCACGGTGATGATCGAAGGCACGACGCTGTCCGAGGGGCGCGGCACGACGCGCCCGCTCGAGCTGTTCGGCGCGCCGGACCTGGATGCCGACAAGCTGCTCGCGAACATGCGCGCGCTCGCGCCCGACTGGCTCGCGGGCTGCCGCCTGCGCCCCTGCTGGTTCGAGCCGACCTTCCACAAGCACGCGGGCAAGCTCTGCGCGGGCATCCAGATCCACGTGGACGATCCCGGCTACAACCACTCGAAGTTCCGGCCCTGGCGGCTCGTCGCGCTCGCGCTCAAGGCCATCCGCGCGATCCGGCCGGACTACCCGCTGTGGCGGGACTTCCACTACGAGTACGAGACGACGCGGCTCGCGTTCGACCTCATCAACGGCGGGCCCCTGCTGCGGGAATGGGTGGACGACCCGGCCGCGGCGCCCGGCGACCTTGACGAGCTCGCCCGCCGCGACGAGAACGAATGGCAATCCAAGGAGTGAGCGGATGAAACGATGGATCGCCTTGGGCGCGCTCCTGCCCGCGCTCGCCACGGCGGAAGTGAAGAGCGCATCGCCCGAGTCGATGCTGATCGAGCACCGGTTCACGATCGCGGCGCCGGCGGCGCAGGTCTGGGAAGGGCTGGTCCACCCCGAGCGTTGGTGGCCCGCCGACCACAGCTGGTCGGGCCGCCGCGAGAACCTCAGCCTCTCGCCGGAGATCGGCGGCTGCTTCTGCGAGCGCTGGGACGGCAACGCCGTCGAGCACGGGCGCGTCGTGATGGTGCGGCCGGGAAAGCTGCTGCGCCTCGACGCCGCGCTCGGCCCGCTGCAGGAAATGGCGGTGACGGGCGTCATCACCGTGACCCTTGAGGAGAAGGACGGCGCGACGACGATGACGGTGACGCACCGCGTGAGCGGCGACGCGACCCACAAGCTCGACGCCTTCGCGCCCGTCGTCGACGGCGTCAACGGCGAGCAGTTCGGGAACCTGGCGAAGTTCGTCGAGGGCCGCTAGGAGCTTCGATAGCTGCGGCCCGGCAGCGCCCGCAGCATCAACTGAGGCTGCAGGACGACGTAGAGCCGCCAGCTCACGATGACGATGTCGGCGACCATGGACAGGCGCTGGACCATGCCCCGCAGCAGGCCCCGCTTGCGCTCCTTGATGACCTGGCGAAGGCCGTGGATGACCGTGAAGTCCATGCGGTGGCCGTTCGCCTTGGCGAAGAAGTTGAGCGCGATCTCGATCTGGAAGTTGCGCTTGTAGGAAGCCGGCACCTCCTCCCAGAGCGACCGGAGCAGCGCGCGCTCGCCGCCGAGGATCGGCGTGAAGTGCAGCAGGCGGTTCGCCCAGTAGCTGCGCCGGCCGCGGATGCCGACGAACATCGCGCAGTCGCCCCGCAGGACCGGCTCGACGATTCGGGTGATCGCCTCCTCCGACAGGCCGATGAGGTCGGCGTCGCAGAAGAGGATGACGTCGTTGCGCGCGGCCGCGACGCCGAGCGCCATCGCCGCGGCCTTGCCGCCATTGTCCGGCAGCCTCACGACCCGCGCGCCGAGCTCGCGCGCGAGCTCCGCCGTCCCGTCGACGGAGGCGTCGTCCGCGACGATCACCTCGTCCACCATCGGGTGCGCGAGCAGGGGGCGCAGCACGCCCGCGAGCGTCGGGCGCTCGTCGCGCGCCGGAACCACTGCGGAAACGCGCGTCATGACTGCATTTTCCCGGGCATCATCGCCGGATCACGCCATACCGTCGGTGGACCCGCAATAGGCACTTGTCCTACGGTTTGGGCGCCCGACGGGTTTTCAACGGGGCGGCAGCGGCGCCAGCCAGAGCTCGATGCGCCCGTCGTGCTCGCGGTTGAAGACTATGCCGGACCCGTCCGGCAGGAACTGCGGCCGGACGTCCGTCCCGGGGCTCTCCACCACCCGCTCGACGCCCGAGCCGTCCGCGTTCATCAAGTAGATCTGGAAGGTATCGGAGCGGTTCGATGCAAATGCGATCCGCCGGCCGTCGGGCGACCAGGCGGGCCAGCCGTCGAAGTAGGGATCGCGGGTCAGGTTCCGGGCGCCCGTGCCGTCGGCCTTCATGACCCAGACTTCCGAGTTGAACAGGCGGCCGGCCGGGCTGTCGTGGGTCAGCAGGCGGCGGAAGAGGATCGACTTCCCGTCCGGGGAGAACGACGGGAACGTGTTCTGCTGGTCTTCGCTTTCAGTCAGGCGCCTGAGTCCCGTGCCATCCGCGCCGATGACGTAGACGTCGTCATGCCGGCCGTCGTCGCGGTTGGAGCAGAAGACGATCTCGCGCCCGTCGGGCGACCAGCTCGGGTGGCTGTCGCCGCCCGGATGGCTCGTGACGTTCCGCGCGCCGCTCCCGTCGGCATTCACCACCCAGATGTCCTCGTTGCCGTCCGGGCCGTTCGAGGCATACGCGACGCGGCTGCCGTCGGGGGACCACTTCGGCGTGACGTCCGCGGACGGCCCCTGCGTCAGCTGGCGCAGCCCCGATCCGTCGAGCCTCGAGACGAAGAGCTTGCTGCCCGCGACACGGTTCGACTGGAACACGACGAAGCCGTCCTTCGAGACGTGCGCGTAGGAGTCTTCGACGGGCAGGAGCGGCGCCGGGGCGAACCGCAGCGGCGCCTCGGCGGCGAAGCCGGGGACGATGAACGGGGCGAAGGCAAGGGTGGCGGCGACGGCGCGGCAGGTCATGGGGCATCCCCCTCAGGCTGGTCCTGCGCCTTGGACCAAAGAGAGCCACCGACGTTTCCGTCGCAGCTTGGGGACCACCCCCGAGGATCGACTACCGGCACTTGCTCCGGTTACTTCGACCAGGACTGCAGCTCGATCACGTTTCCCTCGGGATCGGTCACGTAGACCCACGTCACTTTCGCCCCGCCAGCCGTCGTCAGCGTGACGATCTCACCGAGCCGTCCGCCGCCGGCGGCGACCACGGTTTCGCGCGCCGAGGGAACGTCATCGACCATGAACGCGATGTGCCCGAAGCCGGGCCGATTGACTGCCGGCTCGAGCTTCTCCTTCAGGACATTGTAATTGAATATCTCCAGCGTCGGCCCATCGGGACCATGGCCCGGCAGTCGCAGGTGCGCGCCCCGAAGCTCGGCGCCCCTGATGCCCGTACCCCGCTCGAGATCCGCTCCCTTGAAATCCCGCTCCGGGGGGACGGGCACGCAGCCGAAGAGATCCTGGTAGAAACGCGCCAGGCTCCTCCAGTCGTTCGCGATGAGGTTGGTGTGTCCGTACTTCGCACCGGCGATCATGGGGACGTTCTCCGTGTGTTCAGGTTGTCCATCCGCTGCCAGGGCCCCGGCGGCGACCAGAACGGCAAGGACCAGGGCGGCACTACGCATTCCGGAAGCTTACGAGGCGCGTCGGCCGGGAATCCCGGGAATATGCCGGGAGTGCGCCGGGATTTGTCCGCGACCCGGCCTATCTCAAGCGCGCGAGGAGCGTCTGGAACCTCGGCTCATCCCGAAGGTTGTCGTAATCGCTGTCATGCTCGATCCAGTCGCGCTGGCCCCACCGCCACGTGAAGGCCCGCTCGAGCAGGTCGAGCGCGCGCTCCTTGTTGCCGAGCCGTGCGTACACGCAGGCGCCGTTGATCAGCGTGCTCATGTCGTCCGGATGAAGCGAAAGACCCCGTTCCAGCCATTCCAGGGCGCGATCCGGCTCACCGACCTCGAGCAGGGTCCCCGGCGCGAGCGACATCGCCCGGGAGTCGCCCGGATTCAACTCGAGGGCACGCTCGGCGCGGCGGATGCCTTCGAGTCCCATCTCGCGCGCTTCCTCGGCGCGCCCCAACCTGCGCAGCGATTGCGCCGCCAGCAACGCGCTCTGGAAGTCCTCTCGCCGCACGGCAGCCGCCCTGCAAAAGAGGTCGGCCGAGCGCTCTATCTGGCCGGCCGCAAAGCTTGAGCGCGCGTGATAGTAGTACGCCTCGAACAGGTTCGGATTGAGGTCGATCGCGTCCTCGAAGGCTTCCGCCGCTTCCGCGTAGCGCCGCGACAGGGACAGCGCGCAGCCGCGCGCCACGTGCACATCCGCGAGGTTTGGCGCAAGCGCCAACGCCCGCTCGCTGTTGCGTTCCGCAGCCTCGCGGTCCGCCTCCTCGGCGCCGAACCACTCGTGCAGTGCGGCGTGGGCCATCGCGAGGCCGGCGTACGCGGGCGCGTACGACGGGTCGATGGCGATGGCGCGCTCGAACAGCTGGACGCCCCTCTTGTGGTCTTCACGCGTCTGGCGGGCCAGGCATTGGCGCGCGCGCAGAAAGTGCTCGTACGCACTCGTGTTGGCCACGGGGCGACGGATGGATTGCCGCTGCGCGGGGCTCAGCACTTCGCCCCGCAATGAGCGGGCGACGCTGCCCGCGATCTCGTCCTGTATCGCGAACACGTCGTCGAAAGCCCGATCGAACTGCCGAGACCAGCGGTGATAGCCCGTTCCGGCGTCGATCAGCTGGACGCTCACGCGCAGCCGGCCCCCCGACTTGCGCACGCTGCCGGTGAGCAGCGCATTCGCGCCGAGCTGCCGCCCCGCGGCGCGGACGTCGGTGCCGATTTCGCGGAAGCAGGAAGATGCGGCGCGCGCGACCACCCGCAAGCCGTCCACCTGGGTCAGTGCGTTGATGAGCTCCTCTGCAATCCCGTCGCACAGGTACGCGTGGTCGGCGGCCGGGCTCAGGTCCGCGAGCGGCAGGACCGCGATCGCAGCGACGTCGTGCGCCGCCGCGCCGGCGCGTTCCGCGGGCAGGGGCGGCGCGGCAAACAGGTATCCACGACGATGCCGCGTCTCGATGAAACGCGGCTGCTTCGGGTCGTCGTTGAGGGCGCGGCGCAGCTCGGCGATGCACGTGGTCAGCGCGTCGTCGGTCACGACGACGCCGGGCCAAACG
The DNA here is from genome assembly GCA_035706525.1 of Steroidobacteraceae bacterium. Taxonomy (GTDB): domain Bacteria; phylum Pseudomonadota; class Gammaproteobacteria; order Steroidobacterales; family Steroidobacteraceae; genus SCUD01. Next base: position 912 of record DASSUY010000081.1, on the reverse strand, counting down.
GCTGCGAAAAGCTTGTCCTTCGAGACGGTCTCGCCCGCGTGCGCAACGAGCACCCTGAGCACGTTGGCCGCCTTGGGCGTGAGACGGATCTCCTCGTCGTCGGCCCAGAGCCGCGCGGTCGCCGTGTCGAACGTGAATCGGTCGAAGCGCAGCCGGCCTTCCATGCACGGAACCATATAGGGCCCGCGCGCCAAAGAAAAACCCCCCGACGTTTCCGTCGGGGGGTCCTGATTGGATCCTGGCAGTGACCTACTCTCACCTGGCCTACGGCCAAACTACCATCGGCGCAGCACGTTTTCACTTCCGAGTTCGGAATGGGATCGGGTGGTTCCCGCGCGCTATGACCGCCAGGAAAACTGTCGACCGCGCCGCCGATCGCGGCGACGCGGTCCTGACCGAATGTGGAGAAACGATGTGTCGCATCCACGGAGCCTCAGGCTCCTTGGGTGTTATATGGTCAAGCCTCACGGGCAATTAGTACTGGTTAGCTGAACGCATTGCTGCGCTTACACACCCAGCCTATCAACGTCGTAGTCTTCGACGGCCCTTCAGGGGGATCGAGTCCCCAGGGAGATCTCATCTTGGGGGGGGCTTCCCGCTTAGATGCTTTCAGCGGTTATCCCGTCCGCGCATAGCTACCCGGCAGTGCCGCTGGCGCGACAACCGGAACACCAGAGGCGCGTCCACTCCGGTCCTCTCGTACTAGGAGCAGCTCACCCTCAAATCTCCAACGCCCACGGAAGATAGGGACCGAACTGTCTCACGACGTTCTGAACCCAGCTCGCGTACCACTTTAATCGGCGAACAGCCGAACCCTTGGGACCTGCTACAGCCCCAGGATGTGATGAGCCGACATCGAGGTGCCAAACTCCTCCGTCGATGTGGACTCTTGGGAGGAATAAGCCTGTTATC
>DASSUY010000080.1:0-5537 GCA_035706525.1 Steroidobacteraceae bacterium | reverse complement strand
CTTCGCGTGCTCCCGATCGGTACGCCCACAGGACGGGCGGCAGTGGCGTGCGCCAACCTGAGCCGCAATCTGCGTGCCCACTACTTCAGCATGCGCGATGAAACGTTTGTCGGCGCCCTCGCCACCGAGGTTGCAGCCCGTCTCAGGTAGGGCCCGCGGTGTCCGATTCCGTCCAGAGCCGCAGCGTCCCGGGCTGCGTCGCAAAGGCGACCGCGGCCTCGTAGCCATTGCGTGGCGGCGGAAGGCTCACCAGCCAGGCGACCCGCGAGGACGCTGTATCGCCATTCTGGATGCGGACCGGACCCCCTTCCCGGGGTAGGGAAAAGCCTGCAAAGCGGGCCTGAAGTCCGTTGCCAAGCGCTTTTGTCACGGCTTCCTTGCCGACCCAGGTTGAAATGAAATCCCGCGCCCTCTCTTCGGCGGGGCGTGACTCGTGAAGTTCGAGTTCGCGGGCAGTCATCGCAGCGGCCGCGATCCCGCGCTCAAGGGGTCGAACACGCTCCACATCCACGCCGACGTCGCCCCCGATCCGCAGCGCGACGAGCGCGACGCCGCCCGAGGCCGAGGCGTTAAAGCGCAGGTCCGACGCCTCGAACCCGGCGGCGAGCGCCGGCTTGCCCGCTGCCGAGTAGTCGAAGCGGATTGCCTCCGCCGGCACGCCGAGACAGCCGGCGAGCGTCCGTCGGAGGAGGGCGCGCCCGGCGATGAATCGATGGCGATCGGCCTCCCGCACGAGCCGCAGGGCCCTTGCGCGCTCGTCCGGCGACAGCAACGCCGCGAGTTCCGCGATGCGAATCGCTGCGACGTCGAGGTCGAACGCGAAAACCTGGCATTCGCCCGGAGCGATCGCCGGTCGCCCGACCGATGCCTCCCAGCGCAGCACCCGCGCTTCAGCTCCAGCTGACGGGCACGGCCTTCGGGAAGCGCGCCGTCTGCTCGGCGCGCAGGCGATCGCAGGTCCGGCCGGCGGGCAGCCGCACGTCCGCGTAGCGCAGCGGCGCATCTTTCGCGACGTCGCGCAGCAGCGTGCAGCCGACCGAGAGCGACATCGGCAGGTAGTCCTGCGCGCGGCTGTTCTCGTAGGTGTCGACGAGCCCGTAGTTCGTAAAGCCGCCCATGCCGTCGAGGATCTCGCCGGCCTTCAGGTCCCGCTTCGCATAGGCCACGGCCTCGCAGACCGGCGCGCCCAGCGGGGTCAGCGTCGGGTCGCGGAACAGCACGGCCCGCGCCACGGAATGCGGCAGTTGCAGGTGCGGCAGGTGATAGGGCGTGTAGAAGAGGTAGAGCGGCCCCTCCCCGAACTTGAAGTAGGCCATGTACTGCTTCAGGACGGGGTCGTCGTTGTAGCCGATGACGAAGGCGCCGGTGCCGGGCTCCGCGCCCAGCGCGAAATCCACGAGCCCGCCCTTGGCGAAGTCCTCCGGCTTGAAGTGCTGCAGCAGGTCCTTCACGTGCTTGCAGGAATGCCCGTGCATCCCGACGATGGCCGGCTTGAATCCGGTGCCGTTGGCCATGATCGTGGCCTCCAGCGCGAGCTTCGACCCGTCCGCGAAGGAGGCGACCATCGCGGGCTTCTGGCCGTGCTTCGCGGCGAATTCCTTCTGCGTATCCGGGTTTCGGTAGCGGTTCAGGAAGCCCTTGATCTGGCCGAGCATCACCGGCTTGTAGCCGATGCTCGCCACGAACCGGAACAGGTTCATCGCGACCCCGGGCTCGTCGCCGTCGGTGTAGGTATAGACGGCGTCGTGCCGGTCCGCATACGCCTTGAGGATCGGGCCCACGGCGGCATCCACCTCGGCGTTCATCAGCACGACGTGCTTGCCGTGCGTCAGGGCTTCGAGCGCCACGATGGCGCCGAACTCCACGTCGCCGCTCGTCTCGATGACGGCCTCGATGCGCCCCGCGCGGCAGGCGACCGCCGGGTCGTCGGTCACTGCGCAGACACCGTTCTCGATCGCCCGGTCGAGCTCCGCGGGCGTCGCGACCGCGCGGAAGTCCTTGACGCCCGCCTCGCGGTAGGTCTCTTCCGCCCGTGCGACCGTGCGGTTCGCGATCGCCGCGACGCGGATGCCGGGAAAAGACTGGTGGATCACGCGGACGATGGCGCGCCCCATGTACCCCGAGGCGACGAGCGCCACGCGGACCGGGTTGCCCTCGGCGAGCCGCTGCTTGAGTGCCGTGTCGATGATGATCATGTCGGGTCCATCCTGAAGTCGGGCCAGGTCGCGTCCTGGGTGGAAATCACGCCCACGGCGCCGGGCCACTCGATCGCGAAGGCCGGGTCGTCATGGCGCACGCCGCGCGCGGACTGCGACGCGTAGGCCGCCGTCGTGAAGTACATCAGTTCGGTATCGTCGCTGAGCGTCAGGTAGCCGTGGGCACAGCCCTCGGGAACATACAGCATCCGGCCGTTGGCGGCCGAGAGTTCGCAGCCGTGCCACCGCCGGAACGTCGGCGAGCCGGGGCGCAAGTCGACAGCGACGTCGAAGACCGCGCCGCGCACGCAGCGCACCAGCTTGACCTCGGCATGCGGGGCGAGCTGGTAATGCATCCCGCGCAGCGTCCCGGCCCGGTTGCTGACGCCGGTATTCACCTGCGCGAAGCGGCTGGCGAGGCCGCGCGCGGCGAAAAGCTTTTCACACCAGACGCGCGCGAAATGGCCGCGCTCGTCCGTGCGCCTCGTCCCGTCGATCTCGAAGGCCCCGTCGACGCCCGCGGGGCGGAAGCTCAGGTCTTCCACACCTTCCACGGGCACTTGCCAGCGGACTCCATGCGGTCGAACGTGATCTTGTCCTTGAACGTGTCCATGGCCTGCCAGAAGCCGTCGTAGCGCCAGGCCCCGAGCTTCCGGGCCTCGATCAACCGCCCAAACGGCTGCTCGACGAGCTCCTCGCCCTCGCGGATGAAGTCGAATACCTCCTGCCTCAGCACGAAATAGCCGCCGTTCACCATCGCGCCGTCGCCGCTCAGCGGCCCGATGCCGGTGACGAGCCCGGAGGGCTCGGCATGGACGGCGTGCAGGCTGGAGGCCGGCTTCACGGCCGCGAACTGCGCGACCCAGCCGTTCTCCTCGAAGGAGCGGACGGCCTGGTCCAGCGGAAGGTCCGACAGCCCGTCCGAGTAGTTGGCGAGGAAGACCGGCTCGTCCGCGATGTATTTCCGCACGCGCAGCAGCCGCTGGCCGATGTTGGAGTGCAGCCCCGTATCCACGAACGTCACGCGCCAGCCCTCGATGTCGCGCCCGTGGATCTCGACCTTGCGGCCGCCCTCGGAGAGCGTGAAGTCGTTCGACATGGCCTCGTTGTAGTTCAGGAAATACTCGCGGACCATGTCGCCGCGGTAGCCGAGCGCGAGCACGAAATCCGTGTGCCCGTAGTGCGCGTAGTAGCGCATCAGGTGCCAGAGGATCGGCCGCGCGCCGATGTAGACCAGCGGTTTCGGGATCGTGTCCGAGTGCTCGCGCAGGCGAGTCCCCAGGCCGCCGCAAAACAACACGACTTTCATCGCCGCTCCCCTCGCGCGGTCGCATCGACAGGCGGGGAATTCTATCAGCCCGCCCCGCCGGCCGGGTCCGCGCAGGTCACATTCCCGGCGGTCGAGTTGTCAGAAGATGCCGATCTCCGGCATGGCGACGAGGAACTGGCCGCCCCACGCGAGGATACAGGCCATTTTCACCGCGATTTCATCCTTGAGGTTCCACGGCAGGACGAACAGGTAGTCGGGCCGGGTCTCCTCGATCAGTTCGGGCGCGCAGATCGGGATCCGGCTGCCCGGCAGGAAGTTGCCCTGCTTGTGCGGGTTCCGGTCCACGGTGTAGTCGAGGAAGTCCGTGCCGATCCCGCAGTAGTTCAGGAGCGTGTTCCCTTTCCCCGGCGCGCCGTAGCCCGCGATCGTCTTCCCCCGGCGCTTGATGTCGATCAGCAGCTCGAGGATCGCGCGCTTCGATTCCTTCACGCGCTCGCCGAACCCGCGGTAGTAGTCGAGGTCGTAGTGGCCCGCGGCCGCCTCGATCTCCTTCATCGCCGCGACGCTCGGCTTCACGGCATGGGCCCCGGAGCCCGCGTGCCGGGCGTATACCCGGATCGATCCACCGTGCGTCGGCAGCTCCTCGACGTCGAAGAGCGTCAGGCCGTGGTGGGCGAAGATCAGCTCGACCGTCGTGAACGACAGGTAGGAGTAGTGCTCGTGGTAGATCGTGTCCCAATACCCCCGGCCGACGAGGTGCATCAGTTGGGGAAACTCGAAGGTCGCGACGCCGTCCGGCGCCAGTAGCGTCCGGACACCCTCCACGAAGTCGTTGATGTCGGGCACGTGCGCGAGCACGTTGTTGCCGAGGATCACGTCGGCCGGCCCATGTGAAATGCGAAGCCGGGTTGCAGTTTCCGTACCGAAGAACTCGTTGAGCGTCGGCACGCCCTTGCGCGTCGCCGCTTCCGCGGTGTTGGCCGTCGGCTCGACACCCAGCACCGGAACGCCGGCCTTGACGAAGTACTGCAGCAGATACCCGTCATTGCTCGCGATCTCGACCACCTGGCTGCCGGAGCCGAGGCCGAATCGCCCGATCATCATGGACACGTATCGCTCGGCATGCCGGAGCCAGGAGTCCGAATAGCTGGAGAAGTAGGCGTAGTCGCCGTCGAAGATCTCCTCGCGCGGCACGTAGGCCGGAAGCTGGACCAGGAAGCACCGGTCGCAGACGTAGACGTGCAGGGGATAGACGGCTTCCGCCTCGTCGAACCGCTCGGGCGTGACGTGCTTCTGGCACAGCGGGCTGGTGCCGAGGTCCACGAAGGTGTGCGTCAGTACGTGGTTGCAGAAGCGGCAATGCCGCAAGCCGTCAGTCGGCTCAGCGGCCTGTCTCGACGGTGAGGAGACCTCGTTCATTGCGACCTCCAGGATTGCTAGCGGCCGATGCCCTCGTAGGCCTTGAATGCCGCGGGTGGCAGCACCCGGCGGCCATCGATGACGAGCGCGCCCGGGGCGTGCTCGCGCACGACGTCGGGCAATTCCTCGAATTCCTTCCAGCGCGTCACCAGTACGACGATATCCGCCCCGGCAACGGCGTCTGTCAGACTTTCCACCAACTCGACGCCCTGCATCGCCGGCATCCCGACGGGGCGCGCCACCGGGTCGTAGGCGACGAGGCGAGCGCCGGCATCGCGGAACAGGTTCAACACCGGGAACGCAGGCGACTCCCGCAGGTCGTCCGTGTCCGGCTTGAACGCGAGCCCGAGCACGGCGACGCGCTTGCCGCGAAGGTCCGGATGGTGGCGCGTCGCCAGCTTGAAGAGCTCCGCAGGCTGTGACCGGTTGATCTCGAGCACCGAGCGAAGCAGGGGCATCTCGACGCCGAGGTCGCGACCTTGCGCGGTCAGCGCGGTGACGTCCTTCGGCAGGCAGCTGCCGCCGAATCCGCAACCGGCCTCGAGGAAACTCGCGATGGGGGCACGCACGGGCTCCGCGCCCTCCCGGCGCGTCGTCAGGTAGGCGGAAGCATGGACGCCCCGCATCACGTCGGAGACGTCGACGTTGCCGAC
>DASSUY010000079.1:0-18980 GCA_035706525.1 Steroidobacteraceae bacterium | reverse complement strand
TTCAGGGTGAAGAAGGCGGCGAGCAGCGAGCCCAGGAACGACAGCAGCCCGCCCTCGTAGGGCCCGAGGGTCAGGACGCCGGCGAGGTAGATCAGGAAGGGCATCACCAGGAGGCCGAAGCCGACCCAGAGGCCGGCAATCCGGAGTTCGCGCCTCCACGCGGGCGAGAGCCCCGCGTACCAGCGGCGGATGGGTTCGTGCCAGGCCATCGCCGCCAGTCTGAGGGGCGCGCCGGGCCGGGGCAAGCCGAGGGGCGGGGGCTATACTGTCGGCCGCATGACGCGTCTTCGCTGCGCCGTCGTCGGCGCCGGCTACCTCGGCCGATTCCACGCCCAGAAATACGCCGCGCTCCCCGATTGCGAGCTCGTCGGCATCGCCGACCCCGACGACGGGGCGCGCGCGCGGATCGGCGCGGAGTTCGGCGTCCCGGCGTTCGCGCACCATCGGGAGCTGCTCGACCGGGTCGATGCGGTGAGCATCGCGACGCCGACCCCGCTGCACCATGCGGTCGCGAGGGACTTCCTCGCCGCCGGCGTGCACGTGCTGGTGGAGAAGCCGGTCACCGCGACGGCGGCCGAGGCCCGCGAACTCGTCGGCCTCGCGGCCGAAAAGCGCGTCGTGCTGCAGGTCGGCCACCTCGAGCGATTCAACCCCGTGATCGTCGCCGTGGCGGACGAACTCTCCGATCCCCGCTTCATCGAGTCGAACCGCCTCGCGCCGTTCAAGCCGCGCGGCACGGACGTCAGCGTCGTGCTCGACCTCATGATCCACGACATCGACCTGATCGAGCACATCGTCCGCTCGCCGATCGCGTCCATCGACGCCGTCGGCGCCCCGGTCTTCACCGACGAGATCGACATCGCCAACGCCCGGCTCCGGTTCGCCAACGGATGCGTCGCGGACGTCACGGCGAGCCGCATCAGCCTCAAGGCGGAGCGCAAGCTGCGCGTGTTCCAGGCGGACGCCTACCTGTCGATCGACCTGCAGCAGAAGCTGCTCTCGGTCGTGCGGAAGCCCGTCGCGATCACCGAAGCGGGACTGCCCAAGGTCGAGCTCGAGGAGCGCAGCTTCGAGCAGGGCGATGCGCTCCTCGACGAGATCCGTTCCTTCGTGGGCGCCGTGCGGACGGGCAGCCGGCCGGTCGTGTCCGGCGAGGACGGCCTGCGCGCTCTCGAGACGGCGACGCGGATCGCCGACCTCGTCAACCGCGGCGGCGGCGCCTCGGGCGCGCCGGTATAATGGCCGGCTGATGCAAGCCACCGACACGTCCGACCCGGACTACTACCACAAGGTCGTGGACTGCCAGTGGGCATGCCCGGCCCACACCGACGTGCCCGAGTACATCCGCCTGATCGCCCAGGGCCGTTACTCCGACGCCTACATGGTGAACCGGGAGTCCAACGTGTTCCCGGGCATCCTCGGCCGCGTCTGCGACCGGCCCTGCGAGCCCGCCTGCCGCCGAGCCCGGGTCGAGGACAAGCCCGTCGCGATCTGCCGGCTGAAGCGCGTCGCCGCGGACCGGCGCGACGACATCACGGCGCGGCTGCCGAAGGCTCCGGCCACCGGCAACGGACGCCGGATCGCCTGCATCGGCGCGGGGCCGGCGACGCTCACCGTCGCGAACGACCTCATCCCGCTCGGCTACGAGGTCGTGATCTTCGAGCAGTACGCGACGGCCGGCGGCCTGATGCGCACCAACATCCCGGCCTTCCGCCTGCCGGCCGAGGTACTCGACGAGGAGATCGGCTACATCGTCGCCATGGGGGCGGACCTCCGGCTCGGGCAGCCGGTCTCGAGCCTGCGCGCACTCCTGGGCGACGGCGGCTTCGATGCCGTGTTCGTCGGCACCGGCGCGCCGAAGGGCAAGGAACTCGACCTGCCGGGCCGCCGGGAGGCCGACCGCGTCCACATCGGCATCGCCTGGCTCGAGTCGGTCGCATTCGGGCACGTCTCCTCGATCGGCGAGCGCGTGCTGATCATCGGCGTCGGCAACACGGCGATGGATTGCTGCCGCACCTCGCTCAGGCTCGGCGCGCGCAGCGTGAAGGTGATGGCGCGCAAGCCGCGCGGCTACTTCAAGGCCTCCGAGTGGGAGCTGGAGGATGCGGAAGAGGAGAGCGTCGAGATCGTCGTGAACCACTCGCCGAAGGCCTTCGTGAGCGAGGGCGGCCGCCTCAAGGGCATGACCTTCGACCGGATCGAGTACGACATGGCGGGCGGCGAGATCACGGGGCAGCGCGTCGTCGAGGAGGTCTTCATCCCCGCCGACGACGTGATCCTCGCGATCGGCCAGGAGAACGCGTTCCCCTGGATCGAGCGCGACCTCGGCATCGAGTTCGACCGCTGGAGCGTCCCGAAGGTGGACCCCGTCACGTTCGAGTCGACGCGCAAGGGCGTGTTCTTCGGCGGCGACGCGGCCTTCGGTCCGAAGAACATCATCTGGGCCGTCGAGCACGGGCACCAGGCGGCGATCTCGATCCACAAGCACTGCGAGGGGCAGCCGCTCACGGAGCGGATGCCGCGCGGCGTCAACCTCCAGAGCCGCAAGGTCGGCATGCACGAGTGGTCGTACAAGAACGACTACGACGGCCGCGAGCGGCGGCTGATGCCGCACGTGAGCCTCAAGGAGCGCTTCAGGCGCCTCGACATCGAGGTCGAGCTCGGCTTCGACGCCGAGAAGGCCGCGGCCGAGGCCGCGCGCTGCCTCAACTGCGACATCCAGACGGTGTTCCACGCGAAGCTGTGCATCGAGTGCGACGCCTGCATCGACATCTGCCCGACCGACTGCCTGACGATCGTGCCGAACGGCGACGAGGCCGAGGTGACGTCGCGGCTGAAGGCGCCGCGGCGGAACCCGGACCAGCCGCTGTTCGTGTCGGAGCCGCTGCGCCAGACCGCGCGGGTCATGGTCAAGGACGAGGATCTCTGCGTGCACTGCGGGCTCTGCGCCGAGCGCTGCCCCACGGACGCCTGGGACATGCAGAAGTCATGGATCGAGATTCCCCACGCCGAGGACGAGGCCCGATGCCGGACCGAGCGAGCGCTGCGCCGCGCGTAAACGATTTCACGCTCAAGTTCGCCAACGTCAACGGTTCGGGCTCGGCGAGCGCGAACGCGCTCGTGATGAAGGCGATCTTCCGCATGGGCGTGCCCGTCGTCGGCAAGAACTTCTTCCCGTCGAACATCCAGGGGCTGCCGACCTGGTACGAGATCCGCGTGACGCGGGAGGGCTGGCGCGGCCGCTCGAACCGCGTGGACCTCATGGTCGCGATGAACGCGGAAACCTACGCCCGCGACCTGCGCGAAGTCGCGCCGGGCGGCTGGCTGCTCCACGACTCGACCTGGCCGCGGCCGGCGCTGCAGTCCCGCGACGACGTGCGCACGCTCGGCGTGCCGTTCGCGGAGCTGTGCAACGAGCACTTCGAGGGCGCCCGCGCGCGCACGCTGATGAAGAACGTCATGTACGCCGGCACGGTCGCCGCGCTCGTCGACATCGACCTCGAGGTGATCCGCGGGCTCCTGGCCGAGACGTTCGCGAAGAAGCCGAAGCTCGTCGAGTCGAACATGAAGGCCGTCGAGATCGGCTACCGCTACGCGAAGGAGCGCTTCGAGTGCCCGCTGCCGGTGCGGGTCGAGCGCATGGACGCGACGCGCGGCCACGTCATGATCGACGGCAACAGCGCGGCCGCGCTCGGCTGCCTCTACGCCGGCGCGACGGTCGGCGCCTGGTACCCGATCACGCCCTCGACGTCGCTGATGGACGCGTTCCGCGCGTTCTGCGCCCGCCACCGCACCGACCCCGGGACCGGCCGGCGCGACTACCTGATCGTGCAGGCCGAGGACGAGCTCGCGGCCATCGGCATCGTGATCGGGGCGATGTGGAACGGCGCGCGCGCCTTCACGCCGACGTCGGGCCCGGGCATCTCGCTGATGGAGGAATTCATCGGCCTCGCGTACTACGCCGAGGTGCCGGCCGTGCTGTTCGACGTGCAGCGCGTCGGCCCGTCGACCGGCATGCCGACGCGCACCCAGCAGTGCGACATCGTGGCCTGCGCCTACGCGAGCCACGGCGACACGCGGCACGTCCTGCTGTTCCCGGACTCGCCCGAGGAGAGCTTCGAGATGGCCGTGCAGGCCTTCGACCTCGCGGAGCGGCTGCAGACCCCGGTGTTCGTGATGCTCGACCTCGACATCGGCATGAACGACTGGATGGCGCCCGAGTTCCGTTGGGACGACGCCTGGCGCCCCGACCGCGGCAAGGTCCTGACGCCGGAGCAGGTCGAGGGCCTGCAGAAGTTCCAGCGCTACCTCGACCCGGACGGGGACGGCATCCCGTACCGCACGCTGCCCGGCATCAGCCCGAAGGCCTCGTATTTCACGCGCGGGTCGGGCCACAGCCGCTTCGGCACCTACACCGAGGACTCGGCGGAATACAGGGACGTGCTGGACCGGCTGTCGCGCAAGTTCGCGACCGCCGCGAAGCTCGTGCCCCGCGCGGTCGTCGACGGGCACGGCTCGCCGACCGCCATCGTGAGCGTCGGCTCCTGCGACGCGCCCGTGCGCGAGGCGCTCGCGGCGCTGCGCCGCTCCGGCGTCGCCCTCGACTACCTGCGCGTGCGCGCCTTCCCGTTCGGCGAGGAGGTCGAGGAGTTCCTCGCAGCGCACCAGTCCATCTTCGTCGTCGAGCAGAACCGCGACGCGCAGCTGCGGGCGCTGCTGACGCTCGAGACCGCGGTGGACAAGAAGAAGCTGCGCTCGATCCTGCACTACGACGGCATGCCGATGTCGGCCGCGTTCGTCGTGGAGGGCATCGAGAAGGCGCTCGCGAAGGAGGCCGCGGCATGAGCTTCATCGCCAAGCCGAGGGTCGCGAACCCGGGCCTGCCGCGCAACGAGCTCGGCCTCAATCGGCGCGATTACGAGGGCAGCATGTCCACGCTCTGCGCGGGCTGCGGCCACGACTCGGTGACCGCCGCGCTCGTCCAGGCCTGCTTCGAGCTCTCGATGGCGCCCCAGAGCGTCGTGAAGCTCTCCGGCATCGGCTGCTCCTCGAAGACGACGGCCTACTTCGTGGCGGGGGCGCACGGCTTCAACTCGGTGCACGGGCGCATGCCCTCGATCGCGACCGGTGCCAACGCGGCCAACCGCCACCTGCGCTACATCGGCGTGTCCGGCGACGGCGACTCGCTCTCGATCGGCCTCGGCCAGCTCGCGCACGCGATCCGCCGCAACCTCGACATGCTCTACATCCTCGAGAACAACGGCGTGTACGGACTGACGAAGGGCCAGTTCTCGGCCTCCGCCGACGTCGGCTCGAAGTCCAAGAAGGGCGTCGCGAACGAGCAGCAGCCGATCGACCCCGTGCTGTTCGCGCTCGGCCTCGGCGCGCCGTTCGTGGCGCGGAGCTTCTCCGGCGACAAGGACCAGCTCGTGCCGCTGATCAAGGCGGGGCTCGCGCACCGCGGCTTCGCGATCATCGACGTGCTCTCGCCCTGCGTGACGTTCAACGACCACGAGGGCTCGACCAAGAGCTACGCCTACGTCCGCGAGAACATGGAGTCCCCGGTCGCCGCGGACTACATCGAGCCGCGCCGCGAGATCAGCGTGCAGTACGCCCCGGGGGAGGCGGTGACCGTGCCGATGCACGACGGCAGCAGCGTCGTCCTCCGGAAGCTCGACCCGGACTACGACCCGGCCGACCGCGCCCGCGCCGCGGCCTACGTGCAGGAGCGCGCGATGCGGAACGAGTACGTGACCGGGCTCATCCACCTCGATCCCTCGCGGCGCGACTTCCACGCGCAGCACGGGACGTCGGACACGGCGCTGAACGCGATCGCCTTCGAGCGCCTCTGCCCGGGCGCCGCGAAGCTCGACAAGATCCTCGCCGCGTACCGGTGATGCCCGGCGAATTCGAACCCGTCAGCTTCCGCCTCGCGACGGCCGACTTCGACGCCTTCGTCCGGAGATTCGCGGGCAGCTTCGAGCGCTACGGCTTCGCGGTGGTCTCGGACCACGAGCTGCCGCAGCCCCTGATCGACGCCTGCCTCGACCGCTTCAAGCGCTTCTTCGCGCGCGACGAGGCGGAGAAGCGGCGGTTCCACGTGCCGGGCATCGGCGGGGCGCGCGGCTACACGCCCTTCGGCATCGAGACGGCCAAGGGCGCGACCCACCACGACCTCAAGGAGTTCTGGCAGATCGGCCGGGAGCTGCCGCCGGGGCACCGCTACCGCGCGACGATGCCGGACAACGTCTGGATCCCGGGCGATCCCGGGTTCCGCGAGGCCTGCCTCGACCTCTGGAACGCCTTCGATCGCATGGGCCGGAAGCTGCTCGAGGCGATCGCCGTTCACCTCGGCCTCGACCGGCAGTGGTTCGACGACAAGGTGGGCGAGGGCAACAGCGTCCTGCGCGTGATCCACTACCCGCCGCTGGCGGAAGGCGCGAGCGGCGTGCGCGCGGGCGCGCACGAGGACATCAACGTGATCACGCTGCTGCTCGGCGCGGAGGAGGGCGGCCTCGAGCTGCTCGACCGCAACGGGCGATGGCTCCCCGTGAACCCGCCGCCGGGGATGCTCGTGTGCAACGTGGGCGACATGCTGCAGCGGCTGACGAACCACGCGCTGCCCTCGACGACGCATCGCGTGGTGAACCCGACCGGCGAGCGCGCCCGCCGGGCGCGCTATTCGATGCCGTACTTCCTGCACTTCAACTCGGACTTCCCGATCGCGACGCTGCCGGGCTGCGTCTCCGCCGCGCGGCCGGACCGCTACCCGGAGCCGATCCTGGCGGACGACTACCTGCGGCAGCGCCTGCGCGAGATCAAGCTGATCAACTAGCGGGGGCTGCGGCGCCGTGGCGAAGCTCTACTTCTATTACTCGACCATGAACGCCGGCAAGTCGACGTCGCTCCTGCAGTCGAGCCACAACTATGGGGAGCGCGGCATGCGCACGCTCGTCTACACGGCGGCGGTCGACCAGCGCGGCGGCGGCCGCGTGCATTCGCGCATCGGGCTCTCGAGCGAGGCGCGCCATTTCGGTCCCGGCACGGGGCTCTACCGCGAGATCGCGGCCGAGCACGCCGCGGGCCGCGTCAGCTGCGTCCTACTCGATGAAGCGCAGTTCCTGAAGCGGGTACAGGTGGAAGATCTCGCCATGGTCGTCGACCGGGCCGGCATACCGGTGCTCTGCTACGGGCTGCGCACCGACTTCCGCGGCGAGCTCTTCGAGGGCAGCGCGCGCCTGCTCGCGATCGCGGACGAGCTGCACGAGATCAAGACGATCTGCCACTGCGGGCGCAAGGCGACGATGGTCGTGCGCGTCGGGGAAGGCGGCGCGGTCGAGCGCGAGGGCGAGCAGGTCGAGATCGGCGGCAACGAGCGCTACGTATCCCTGTGCCGGCGGCACTGGTTCGAGGCCGCGCGGCCCGGATGGCCCGCCTGAGGCACCCTGCGGTGCACCGCTGCGCCGCGCTCATCCTCGCGCTCTCGGGATTGCTGCCAAGGGCTTCCGCCGGTGCGGCGTCCCCCGGCGCCGAAGCGGAAGGCCCGCACGACGTCCTGGCCTCGAAGGAATCACCGGCCAGGGACGGCTGCCGCGGCGAGACGCCGCCGGACGCCCAGCGCATCGACAACGTGCGCGCGAGCCTCGAGCGCGGCGTGTGCAGCACGGCGCGCTTCGTCGACCGGGTGTTCGGGCGCGAGAACCAGTATTCCGAATACGAGGACGACACGAACGGCCGCGCCAGCGTCGCGCTCGGCTGGGACGAGGACGACGGCGTCGAGGTGGACACGCGCTTCCGCGCCAGCGTCGCGCTGCCGCGGATCAACGAGCGCTTCAACGCCACCATCGGCCGGGCGAGCAGCGACGAATACCTGGCCGACGAGATCGGGGTGTTCAACCCGGCCGTCAGCCAGTTCTCGGACGACGACCCGGTGGAGTGGTTCGCCGGGCTCGGCTACCGGGCGATGTCGACGCGCGACAGCCGGTTCGACCTCGGCGCCGGCGTCAAGCTCGAGTCGCCGCTCAACCCTTACGCCAACGCCCGCTACCGGCACTACGTCTACGTCGGGGACGACCTGCTTCTGACGCTGCGCACCACCGCCTTCGTCGAGAACGACGAAGGGTTCGGCGTCACCCAGGCCTTCGACGTGGACAAGGTGCTGGGACCCAAGTCCCTGTTCCGCCTCAGCAACTCGGCGCGCTATTCGGAGGACACGCGGGGCCTCCGTTGGCGGGTGCGGCCGGCGCTCTACCAGGCGATCGACTACCGCCGCGCGATGCGCTACGAGGCGTTCGTGCGCGGGGAAACCGACGGCCGGCAGCCGGACCTGTACGGCGCCGCCGTGACCCACCGCCGCTCGGCCTGGCGCGACTGGCTGTTCCTGGAATTCGGCGTGCAGCTGTTCTGGTCGGAGCCGACGGACCGCAGCGAGCGCTGCCGCGCCTGCGTCGGCGCCGCCATCGGCATCGAGATTCTTTTCGGAGAAGCCTACGACCGCATCCTGCGCCGCGATGCCGAACGCCTCCCGGCGCCGGAGCCCGCCGCGCCGCGCTGAGGCGAAGGCGCTTGTCATAACGCGTTTCGTGCCCCCGGGGCGCGGGGCGACGGGTTTGCATAATCCGGAGCGGTCAGGCGGATGCGGCGTTTTCGCCTTGCAATCGCGCCGGCCGCTTCGACAGACTGCAGGGACGATGAGCGCGACACGGGAAGACGCGTTGACGGTGGTGCACGGGCCGCCGCTCGCGTTCGACGCTTCCCCTCCCGCAGGCCCCGATCCGACGTCGGACATCGCCGACGAAGTGACGAGCGAGCTCGGCGGGAACGCCCTTGCTGCGCCGACCGCGGCAGCCGCGCCGGGGCCCGCCACGGTGGGCAGCGTGCTCCGCGACCGCTACGTGCTGGAGACGCGGCTGGGCGCCGGCGGCACGGCGGTGGTGCACCGGGCCGTGGACCTCCGGCGTGACGCGAACGCGCTCGACGGCCGCCACGTGGCGATCAAGCTCCTGCGGACCGAGCTGCGGGACCGCCCGCACGCCATCGAGCGTCTCCAGCGCGAGTTCAGGCAGTCGCTCGCCGCCGCGCACCCGAACGTGGTGCGCGTGTTCGACCTCGATTGCGACCGCGGCGCCTGGTTCATCGTGATGGAACTCCTGAGCGGGGAGCCGCTGGGCGCCTTGCTGCGGCGCCCGCCGCAGCCCGGCCTGCCGCCGCGGGAAGCGCTCCGGCTCGCGGGCCTTGCCGCCGACGGCCTCGCGCAGGCCCATGCGGTCGGCGTCGTGCACGGCGACGTCAAGCCGGACAACCTCTTCCTGACGGACGCGGGCGACCTGCGCATCCTGGATTTCGGTTCCGCGCCCGACCCCGGGGCGGCGGCGGCGCCGTCCGCCGGCGCGGTGACTCGCGCCTATGCGAGCCCCGAGCGCCTGGCCGGGGCTGAGCCGGCACCGGCGGACGACGTCTTCAGCCTCGCCTGCGTCACCTACGAGATGCTCGCAGGCGTGCACCCCTTCGCGCGCCTGCCCGCGGACGAGGCAGCGGCGGCCGGGCGGCTGCCGGGCCGGATCCCGGCGCTGGACGAGGAGCGATTCGCCGCGTTCGCGCGCGCCCTTTCCTTCGAGCGCGCGGCTCGGCCGGCCATGGCGGAATTCGCGGCGGCCCTGCGCCGTGAGCCCTTGGCCGAGCCGCACGTCGCGGTGCCCGTGCTGCCGCGCCCGGCCGATCCGGCGCCGCATCCGGCGGTGCCCCCCATGGTCGCGCCGCGACCCGCGCAGGGGCGATCGTCGCGCGGGCGCAAGCCCTGGCTCATGGGCCTGGCCGCGGTTGCCGCCTTCGTGCTCGTGCTGCTCGTGGGCATCCTGATCGGCCGGCAGCGGGCGAGCGTTCCCGTCGCTTCGCCGCCCGTCGTGCCGGCCGCCGTGACGCGCCAGGCCGAGGCGCCGGCCACGGAGACGCAGGCGGCCGCAGCCGAGGCGCGGGTGAGTCTGCCGCCGCCCGAGGACGAGGTTCTGCCCCCCGCGCCCGTTGAAGCCGTGCCCGGCCCGCCCGGGATCGTGTTCTTCGACGCGCCCCGCATGACCGTCAGCCGCGATGCCGTCGTCGCGCCCATCCCGATGCGCAACCTGTCCAAGGTCCGCCGTGCCGCGACCGTGAACTGGCGGATCGTCGAGGGAACGGCGCGCGGCGACCGGGATTTCGGCGGCCCGCTCGAGGGCAGCGAAACCTTCATCGAGGGCAACAGCTTCCGGATCCTGTATGTCCCGATTCTCCAGCCGCCGCGCGCCCGGGGCGAGCGGCGCTTCGTGGTGGAGATGACGGGGACTTCGGCCGGGACGACGCTCGGCCCGACGCCCAGCGTCGAGGTCACGATCCTCGGCGATCCCTGAGCGGCTTCAGCGCAGCTGGCGCAGCCTGGAGGCGCGCAGGCGGGCGAGCGGCACGGCGTTTCCCGGCAGCGAATCCTGGAGCAGCGCGTCCATGTGCGCCGGCATCGAGGTGACGACGGAGTGGAGGTCGGACTCGGGCACCGGAGTCGAAAGCAGGTAGCCCTGCAGGTGCATGCCCGGGTAGCCCAGAAGCCAGGCGAGCTGTGCGGGTCGCTCGACGCCCTCGGCCGTCACCTCGAGGCCGAGGCTCTGGCACAGCGTGATGATCGCGCGCGTCACCGCCTGCGACCGCGCACTCGAGTCGATGGTCGCGATCAGGTGGCGGTCGAGCTTGACGCGCGTCAGCGGCAACTGCTGCAGCGACACGAGGGACGAGTAGCCGGTACCGAAGTCGTCGAGTGCGACGCCCACGCCCATCTCGCGCAGCATCGACAGTGCTTCCGTCGTCTGCGCACCCGTCTGCAGGACGCTCTCCGTGAGCTCGACCTCGATGCATTGCGCGGGAAGCCGGTGCCTGTCCAGCGCCGACCGGAGGCCGTGCACGAACCGGCTGTCGAGCAGCTGGAGTGCGGAGACGTTCACGGCGATGCGCACGGACGGCCAGGCGGCGGCGCGCCAGCGCGCGGCGTGCTCGACGGTCGAGGCGATCACCCAGTCCCCGATCTCGCGGATCAGACCGCAATCCTCGGCGACTGGCAGGAAGGCCTGCGGCGACGCGTAAGTCCCGTCCGGCAGCCGCCAGCGCAGGAGCGCTTCCACGATGCCGACCTCACAGGTCGAGAGGTCGACTTCCGGCTGGAAGTGAAGCTCGAATTCCTCGCGCTCGACCGCCCGGCGAAGGCCCTGCTCGGTCGCGAACCGCGCCGCGGCCGCCTCGAGCAACTCGGGGCTGAACAGGCGCACTCGGCTACGCCCCTGCGCCTTCGCGTGGAAGAGCGCCGCGTCCGCGGCGCGCAGCAGCCCTTCCGGCTCGCGACCGTGCGTCGGGAAGACGCTGGCGCCGAGGCTGAGGCCCATCAGGAGCTCGCGATTGTCGACGAAGAGCGGCTCCTGGAACGCGCGCACGACCTGCTCGGCCGCCGCCTCGATGCCGGCCACGTCGCCGCCGGCGACGCAGACGACGGTGAATTCGTCGCCGCCGAGGCGGGCGCAGTAGCCGAACTCGCGCACGGCCTCCCGGAGCCGGTCGGCCACGGCCTGCAGCACGCGGTCGCCGAAGACGTGGCCCATGCTGTCGTTGATCGTCTTGAAGTTGTCGAGGTCGAGGAAGAAGACGCCGGCGAGCGCTCCGCGCTCGGTGGCCTGGGCCAGCGTCTCGTGCAGCTGCACCAGGAACTGCCTGCGGTTCGGCAGGCGGGTCAGCGGGTCGTGCGCGGCGAGGTGCTGCAGCTGGCGGGTGCGCTCCTCGACCTTCGCCTCGAGCTGGCCGTGGTACTGGCGGGCGAGCTCGTTGGCGGCGGTCAGGCGTTCGGCCATCAGGTTGAATGAGACTGCGAGCGTATCGAGCTCCTTGAGCCCGCCCCGCGGCACCGAGACGCCGGGCTCCCCGCGCGCGACGCGCTCGGTCGCGCGCACGAGCCGGCGCACCGGCAGCACGACGCTCTTCACCGTGCTGAGGATCGTTCCGAGCAGCAGGATGAGGACCGCGGCGCTCAGCCAGAAGAGCTGCCGGCGCTGGCGGTCTTCCAGCTCCGCCGCCTCGTTCAGGGCTTCGGCCGACTGGCGCCGGGCCGCCGCGAGCGCGCGCGCCGCCTCGTACTGAGAGTTGATCCTGCGGATCGTCGCCGCGAGCGCCGCCTGCCCCTGGGCGAAGGCGTCGTGGGTCTCCTTGCGCTGGCCGTCCGTGCGGACGAGCAGGTCCCTGAGCCAGGCGACACGCTCGAGGCTCGCGCGCGTCTCGCGGAGCCATTCCGCGCCCAGCACCCGCGAGATGGCCGCCTCGTTCTCCGTGAGCAGGGCGCCGAAGGCCTTTTCGCGCACGACGATGGCGCGGACGGTGGAGGGCCCGTAGCCGTGGAGGTCCGCCAGGTCGTCCAGGTGGCGGCCCAGCTCGTCGAGCGTGCGGCTGGCTTCCAGCAGGTAATCGCGCCCGACCACCTTGCCGAAGACCGCCCACACGCGGTCGCGCGACGACTTGACGCGCGCATCCAGGGCCTGGAACTCGATGTCGAGCTCGTTCAGGAGTCGCCGCCGCGCATCCGTCGAGCGGATGAGCTGCGCCCCGAGCTGGGCGTGCGAGCTGACCTCGCCTTCGAGTCCGGACAGGGCTGGCTGGCCGACCAGGGGCTCGAGCGCGGCGACGTACTCGGCGCGGGCGGACTCGAGCGCGAGTGCGGCATCCGCCTGCGCCTGGACGCGCGGCGCGGCGCCCGACTCGACCCGCGCGAGCACCGCCCGCTGGAACTGGTCGAGCGCAGCCGGCAGGGCGTCGGCGCGGCGGTCCTCGGGGCCGGTCGGCACGACCGGCGCCGATGCCATCGCCCGGATCAGCGAGTTGCCGTGCTCGGCGATCTGGTTCGCGACGACCGTGAGCACGGCGACCGCGAAGAAGGCGATGGACAGGCGGGCGGCGATGCCGAGGCGCGAGGTCCGCGGCCAGGGCCGGCGGAAGCGCCGCCAGGCAAGTGTCGCAAGCGCCGCCGCGCGGCGGATTGTCGGCCGCAGCTTGTCCATCGCGGATGTGCGTCCCCGGACCCGGATCGCCACATCCTGTTGCCTGCATGCCGGGCCATCTGTGTGCGGGTGTGCAATTTGTGGCGCAGGTCCGCCGGGCCCCGGGTCGCGCGGCGCCGAGTGTGACGGGCGTCTCAGGAGCGCCCCGGCCGGACGGCCGGGGCGACGGGAATGGTGGAGGCGGTGGGAATTGAACCCACGTCCGCAAGCCCTACGCTACAGGATCTACGTGCGTGTCCGCGCCTATTGGTCTCGTCGCGTGCTACCCGGCGGGCGGGGAAAACACGCGGCCAGCTCCGGAACGTTTTAGCGGGACCGGCCCGTAGCACGCCGGGCCCGCGATCCTGTGAGCGCGTCCCCCGGGTCCGGATGCACAGGCACATGCCGGTCGGGGGTTAGGCGGGATTAAGCCGCCAGAGCGTAGTTGTCGTCGTTGGCAACTATAGGTTTGCAAGCTGATTTACGAGGAGGCCTGCACCTCGGCACGCCCCTGGAGTTTCGCGACCCACGTCGAAGCCGATCGCCCCCGGAGACGGGCCCATTCTACCAGATCGCGGCGCGCCTCAGCGACGCGCCTTCATGACGCGCGCGCGCTCCCGCTGCCAGTCGCGCTCGCGCGTGTCGGCGCGCTTGTCGTGCTCCTTCTTGCCGCGGGCGAGCCCGATCTCGAGTTTCGCGCGGCCGTCCTTCCAGTACATCGCGAGCGGAACCAGGGTCCGTCCCTTGCGCTCCACTGAGCCGACGAGCGAGTCGATCTGCCGCCGGTGGAGCAGGAGCTTGCGCGTCCGCGTCGGATCGGCCCGGGTCTGCGTCGAGGCCGCGACGAGCGGCGAGATGTGCGCGCCGAACAGCCAGGCCTCGCCGTCCTTCATGAGCACGTAGGATTCCGCGAGCTGGAGCCGCCCGGCGCGCAGCGACTTGACCTCCCAGCCCTGCAGCGCGATGCCGGCCTCGATGCGCTCCTCGATGAAGTAGTCGTGGCGCGCGCGGCGGTTCTCCGCGATACGCCCGCCGGTCCGGTCTTCGCCTTTCATGGCCCATTCTAGCGGCTGGCCCCGTTGTCCATGCGCCGCCCGCCGGTGACAATCGGCGCGTGAGGCAGGCGATCCATGCGTGAAGTGCGGCGCAGCGCGCTCCTGCCGTACCCGCCCGACGCCGTCTACGGGCTCGTCGCCGACATCGAGCGTTACCCGGAATTCCTCCCCTGGTGCAGGGGGGCGCGGACCGTCTCGCGCGCCGCGCAGGAAGTCGTCGCGGAGCTCGAGTTCGCGAGCGGGCCGCTGAAGACGGCCTTCACGACGCGCAATCGCCTGGACCCTGGGCGCTCGATCGCCATGCAGCTCGTCGACGGCCCTTTCGAGTCACTTGAAGGACGCTGGGATTTCACGCCGGTCGGGGACGGCGCGCGCGCCGAGCTGCTCGTTCGGTTCGAAACGCGGGGCGTCGCCGGCGCGATCGCGCTCGGCCCGGCGTTCGAGGCGGCCTGCAACCACCTGGTCGATGCATTCGCGCGAAGGGCGCGCGAGGTGTTCGGTGGCCGCTGAAACCTTCCGCGTCACCGTGGCCTGTGCCGAGCCGGAGCGCCAGACCGTGCTCGCGGTCGAGGTGGCCGCCGGGACCACGGCCTGGGAGGCCATCGAGCGGAGCGGCATCCTGGCCCGCCATCCCGGGCTCGCGCCCGGCGATTGCGGCGTCGGCATATTCGGACGCGAGGTCGCGCGAGGGCGCGTGCTGGCGGCGGGGGATCGCGTCGAGGTGTTGCGGCCGCTGCCGGAGGACCCGCGCACGCGCCGCAGGAGGCTCGCGCGCGCCGGCCGGTCGATGTCCGCGCGCTCAGCCGGAGGAGGCTGAGGCGGGGCGCGGAACCGGGAGCGGCTCCTCGACCTTCGTGACCTTGTCTCCGTCGAACCAGACGATGAGGTGGCGGCGCGTGACCTGCCGCTCGTGGCCGCGGCGCAGGCTGTACACGTAGTCCCAGCGGTCGGCGTCGAAGCTGTCGATCACCATCGGCGTGCCGAGCAGGAATCGCACCTGGCTCCGCGTCATGCCGACCTCGACCTGGGCGATCTGCTCGGCGTCCAGGAGGTTTCCCTGCTGCACGTCCATGCGGTAGACGCAGCCTGCGAGGCCGAGCGCGAGAAGGAGGGCTGCGCAGGGCAGGGCGGCGGTGCGCGGGGCGGGTCGCATCACGGGGAGTCCTGGAGGATAATGGCGCGCATGATAGCCGAATCGCCGCGCGGCGGGCCCGGGGCCTGACCGTGGAAACGAGCGACCTCCGCAAGGCCGGACTCAAGGTCACGCTGCCGCGCGTGAAGATCCTCGAGATCCTCGCGGGCCACCACGGGCGGCACCTGTCGGCAGAGGACATCTACCGCGCGCTGATCGACCAGAGCGAGGACATCGGCCTCGCGACCGTCTACCGCGTGCTCACGCAGTTCGAGGCCGCGCAACTCGTCAAGCGCCACCATTTCGAGGGCGGCACCGCGGTCTTCGAGCTGAACGAGGGCGCGCATCACGACCACATCATCTGCATGGACTGCGGCCGCGTCGAAGAGTTCGTGGATTGCGGCATCGAGCGGCGCCAGACGGATGTCGCGACGCGGCTCGGCTTCGCGATCGAGGAGCACAACCTGATCCTATACGGCCGCTGCAAGCGGGAGAACTGCCCGCACCGCCGCAAGCGGAGCTGAAGCCGCGGCGATCCGTCAGCGGGCGGCGGCCTTCAGCATCTCCCGGGCGTGCTCGCGCGCCTTGCGCGTGATCTCGACGCCCCCCAGCATGCGCGCGAGCTCTTCCACGCGTTCGTCGTCCTTGAGGGCCGCCACGACCGTCCGGCTGCTGCGGCCGTCCGTCAGCTTGGTCACGCGGTGCTGCCGGTGCGCCTGGCTCGCCACCTGCGCGAGGTGCGTCACGCAGAGCACCTGGCCGCGCTCGCCGAGCTCCCGGAGCTTCCGCCCGACGATCTCGGCGACGCCGCCGCCGATCCCGGCGTCGACCTCGTCGAAGATCATGCTCACGCGCGCGCTGCGGCGTGCCGCCGCCACCTGCACCGCCAGGCTGATGCGCGAGAGCTCCCCGCCGGAGGCGACGCGCACGATGGGCTTCGGCGGCTCTCCCGGGTTCGCGCTGACGAGGAAATCCACGCGCTCGTTGCCCGCGGCCTGCGGCGCGGCGGCGGCGTCGCTGTCGACCGCGATCTCGAATCGTCCGCCGGGCATCCCGAGCTGGCGCATCAGCGCCGTCACCGCCGCCGCCAGCTTGCGGGCGGCCGCGCGTCGCGCGACGCCGAGCTTCCCGGCCGCCGCGTCGTAGCGCTGCCGGATGGCCGCGATGCGGCGGTCGAGTTCGTCGAGGGCCTGCCCGGAGCGCTCGAGCGACTCGACGTCCGCCCTCAGGGCCGCGAGGTGCGCCGGCAGCGCGGCCGCCTCGACCCGGTGCTTGCGGGCAAGGTCCTCGATGGCCGCGAGGCGGCGCTCGACCGCGTCCTGCCGCGCGGGGTCGGCATCGAGCCCGTCGAGGTAGGCGGCCAGCGACCCGCCGGCCTCGCGCAGCGCGATCCGTGATTCCTCGACCAGCGCAAGCGTCGCCCCGAGGCGGGCGTCCAGCGCCGCCGCGGTACGCAGCTGCTGCGCCGCGCGCGCGGCGAGGGCGTGGGCGTCCGCGCCGTCGCCCTCGTAGAGCAAGGCGAGGGCGCCCTGCGCGGCTTCGGCGAGCCGCCCGCGATTCGCGAGCCGCCCGCGCTCCTCCAGAAGCGCTTCGGCCTCCCCGATGCCGAGGTTGAGCGCCTCCAGCTCGCTCGCCTGGTAACGCAGGAGCTCGAGCCGCTCGCCGCGGTCGCGTGCCGCCGCCGCGAGCGCCTCGCGCTCCCCGTGGACGCTGCGCCAGTCGGCGGCGAGGGCCGCGACGCTCTCGACGAGGGCCGGATCGACGCCGTGCGCGTCGACCAGCTCGCGCTGGGCCGTGCGGTCGACCAGCGACAGGAATTCCTGCTGGCCGTGGATGTCGACCAGCCGCGCCCCGAGCTCGCGCACGCCCTGTGCCGGCAGCGCCTGCCCGTTCACGTACTGCCGCGAACGGCCGTCGCGCCCGATGACCCGGCGCAGGACGATTTCGCCATCCGGCGCCTCGATCGCCTGTTCCTCGAGCCAGCGCAGCGCCTCCGCGTTGTCGCCGACCTCGAAGGTCGCCGTCACTTCGGCGCGATCGGCTCCATGGCGCAGGACGTCGGCGCTCGCCCGGCCGCCGAGCGCGAGCATCACCGCGTCGACGACGATGGACTTGCCCGCTCCCGTCTCGCCGGTGAGTGCGGTGAGGCCCGCGTCCAGCTCGATCTCGGCCGCGTCGATGACGGCGAGGTCGCGGATCTGCAGGTGCGAGAGCACGTCAGTCTTCCTCCGCGCCGAAGCGGCCGCTCCGGCCCCAGTGAAGCTTTGACCGGAGCAGGCGGAAGAAATCGTGGCCGGGCGGGTGCAGTAGCGTGATCCGTTCCGGCGCCGGGCCGATCGAAAGCGGCACGCCCGGCTCGAGGTCGCCGAGCAGGAAGCCGTCGCAGGTGACCTGGGCACGCGTGCCGGAGCGCTCGACCAGGCGGATCTCGAGGCGACTCTCGCGCGAGAGCACGATCGGGCGGTCCGAGAGCGTGTGTGGTGAGATGGGGGCGATCACGGCGGCGGCGAGCGCGGGATGCACGATCGGTCCGCCGCAGGAGAGGGCGTAGGCCGTCGAACCGGTCGACGTCGCGACGACGAGCCCGTCGCCGCCGTGCGTGTTGACGAAGGCGCCGTCGACCCAGACTTCGAGCTCCACCATCCGCCCGGTGGCCTGGCGCTGCACGACCACGTCGTTGAGCGCACGGTACTCCCGGTGCGGTCCGCCGTCGGCCGGCAGCCGGACGTCGAGCAGGTCGCGCGCGTCGGTTTCGAAGCGGCCGTCGAGGATGGCATCGACGTTGCCGACCATCTCGTCGGGACGGACGTCGGTCAGGAAGCCGAGTCGGCCGCGGTTCACGCCGAGGAGCGGAATCCCGCGGGCGAGCGCGATCTGCGCCGCGAACAGGAGCGTGCCGTCCCCGCCGATCGCGACGATGAGGTCCGCCTCCCGCCCGAGTTCGCGCACCGGGCGCCGGAGGAGGCCCGCGGGCAGTCCGTCGACGCGGATGTCCTCGTCGATCAGGACGTCGACGCCGCGATGGCGCAGGTGGGCGGCCAGCGCGACGAGGGAGTCGGCGACGCGGCTGTCCTCGACCTTGCCGACCAGGGCGATGCGCGTGAAGGGGTTTTTCATCGGGTTGCGCGGACTTTTAGCACGCGGAACAGGGGGCAGCCACATGCCTTGACACTCGCCGAGTGCGATTGCTAGTTTGCCTGGCCGGGCGTGGAAGATTCCCAATTCCCTTCTCTTACAGGGACTTATGCCTGAACATATGCGCCGCGACGATGACGGGCCCAATGACCGGGCGCAGCAGCTGTTGCGCACGCTCGTCGAGTGCTACATCCGCGACGGCCAGCCGGTCGGCTCGATCACGCTGACCCGCGAATCGGGCCTCAGCCTCTCGCCCGCAACGATCCGGAACGTCATGGCGGACCTCGAGGAGCAAGGGTTCGTGAGCTCGCCGCACACCTCCGCCGGCCGCGTGCCGACGGACAAGGGGTACCGCTATTTCGTGGACGCCCTGCTGCGCTACCAGCCGCCGGGCCAGGCGGAAATCGACGAGTTGAAGCGCCACCTGGACCAGCGGGCCGGCGACCCGAAAGCGCTGGTCGCCGCGGCCTCGCAGATGATCTCGGGCCTCACGCGGCTCGCGGGCGTCGTGACGCTGCCCCGCGAACCGCATGCCTCGATCTCGCAGATCGAGTTCGTGGGCCTCTCGGGCAACCGCGTCCTGTCGATCCTCGTGGTCAACGGGCGCGAGGTGCAGAACCGGGT
>DASSUY010000078.1:0-2612 GCA_035706525.1 Steroidobacteraceae bacterium | reverse complement strand
CAGGAATGGTTCAGCCACGGCGTGCGCGCGAGGCGCAGCTTGCCTACGACCTGGGTCCACAGATGCAGCGTCGCGCGGGTGTCTTTCCAGTCGTCGTAAGGCAGCGCCGGCCAGGAAGCGCTCATAAGGGTAACGGCTCCTCGTCCATCAGGGGGATCTGCTCGCGCAGCTCGAGGATCCGGTCCTGCCAGTAGCGCTGCGTGCCGAACCAGGGGAAGGCGGCGGGAAAGGCCGGGTCGTCCCAGCGCCGGGCGATCCAGGCGGAATAGTGGATGAGCCGCAGCGTGCGCAGCGCCTCGACGAGGTAGAGCTCGCGCGGGTCGAGATCGGCGAAGTCCCGGTAGCCCGCGAGCACGTCGCCGAGCTGGCGCGTCATCGACGCCCGATCGCCGGAGAGCAGCATCCACAGGTCCTGCACCGCCGGGCCCATGCGCGCGTCGTCGAGGTCGACGAAGTGCGGGCCGCGTGTTTGCCCGTATTCGGTCCAGAGGATGTTGCCGACGTGACAGTCGCCGTGCAGCCGGATCGCGCGCACGTCGCCCGCTCGCTCGTAGCAGCGCTCGACTGCGTCCAGCGCCTGCTGCGTCACCGCCTTCCAGGCCTCGAGCAGGTCGGCCGGGATGAAGGACGTGGTCAGGAGGTAGGACCGCGGCTCGTGGCCGAAGGTCTGCGGTGTGAGCGATTCCCGGTCACGGAAGGCTCGGGCCGCCCCGACGGCATGGATGCGGCCGATGAAGCGGCCGATCCATTCCAGCGTCTTCGAGTCGTCGACCTCCGGGGTGCGGCCGCCGCAGCGCGGATAGACGGCGATCCTGAAGTCATCGAACTTCAGCGACTTCAGCGGTGCGACGACCGGTATCTCGCGCTCGGCGAGCTCGTGCGCGAAGCCGTGCTCCTCGTCGATCTGTGCGTCGCTCCAGCGGCCCGGCCGGTAGAACTTCGCCACCACCACCCCGCTTTGGCTCGCCGCGTCGTCCAGCCCCACCTGGTAGACGCGATTCTCGTAGCTGTTGAGCGCGAGCAGCCGGCCGTCCGGAGCGAAGCCCGCCGCCGCCACGGCGTCGAGCACCCGGTCGGGCGTCAGGCGGGAGAACGGATGCGCGTGCACGGCTAGAATTCTCCACGATGGAGAACGTCGTCCAGGTCCAGGACCTGCACTTTTCGTACAACGACCTCGAGATCTTCCGCGGCCTGTCGCTCAATATCGCGCGCGGCAAGGTGGTGGCGATCCTCGGCGGCAGCGGCGTGGGCAAATCGACTTTGCTGAAGCTGATCGGCGGCCAGCTGCGGCCGGGCGCCGGCACGGTGACCGTGGCCGGCGCGGACGTGCACCGCCTCTCCTCCGAGGAGCTGTACCGCCTGCGCCTCGAGATCGGGATGATGTTCCAGACCAGCGGCCTCTTCACCGACCTCTCGGTGTTCGACAACGTCGCTTTCCCGATCCGCGAGAACTTCTCGGTCCCGGAGGAGATCCTGCGCCGCGTGGTGCTGATGAAGCTGCACGCGGTCGGGCTGCGCGGCGCGCGCGACATGATGCCCAACGACCTCTCGGGCGGCATGACGCGCCGCGTCGCGCTGGCGCGCGCCATCGCGACCGACCCGAAGCTGATGATGTACGACGAGCCCTTCGCCGGGCTCGACCCGATCTCGCTCAACCACATCGTGCACCTGGTGCGCGACCTGAACGAGGCGCTCGGGCTGACCTCCATCGTCGTCACCTACGACGTGAAGGAGGCGCTGAAGGTCGCCGACTACGTGTACGTGATCGCCGACGGGCAGGTCATCGGCCGCGGCACGCCGGACGAGATATCCGGCTCGCAGAGCCCCTACCTGAAGCAGTTCGTCAACGCGCTTCCCGACGGGCCGGTGCGCTTCCATTTTCCCGGCCCGCCTCTGGAGGAGGACCTGAAGCTCTAGCCCGCGCCGTCCTTGGGGACGAACTTCAGCGCCACGCCGTTGTTGCAGTAGCGAAGCCCGGTGGGCGGCGGCCCGTCCTTGAAGATGTGGCCGTGGTGTCCGCCGCAGCGAGCGCAGTGGTACTCGGTGCGCGGATAGATCAGGTAGAAGTCCTTCTTCGTCTCGAACACGCCCGGGATGGTGGTGAAGAAGCTCGGCCAGCCGGTGCCCGAGTCGAACTTCATCTCGGACGTGAATAGCGGCAGGCCGCAGCCGGCGCAGGCGAAGACGCCGGCGCGCTTTTCCTCGTTGAGCGGGCTGCTGCCCGGCGGCTCGGTGCCTTCCTCGCGCATGACGCGGAAGGACGGCGCGGGCAGTCGCTTCTTCCATTCCTCGAGGCTCAGCTTGAGCGGCTCGGCGGGCGAGGGCACGCTCGCGCCGGCGGGCAGGAAGGACTTCCAGTTCTTCTGCAGCTCCTCGATGCCATTCATGTCGGCCGGGGGCGCGGCAAGCACGCGCTGCGCGGCCAGGGGGCTCGCGAGCAACACTTTCAGCAGGGTGCGCCGTTCCATCGATCTCCTTTCAGGACGGTTTGCCTAGGGCTCGTGCTCCTTGGTCGGAGCACGAGCCCGGTCCTGACAGTCTACAGCGGCAGGTCGAAGCTGATCGAGACGCCGGGCACGGAATATACGGGAGCGGGGCGGACGACGACCGGG
>DASSUY010000077.1:0-3569 GCA_035706525.1 Steroidobacteraceae bacterium | reverse complement strand
ATCTCGCTGCAGCTGCCCGAGTAGCAGGGAACGCCGCGCCCGCTAACCTCGCTCATGATTCGGTCGCGCGTCCAACCCTGCCTGAGGGCCGCGGGCTCGACGAACGCGTAGAACTTGTACCACGCGTGCTTCACGTGCGCCGGCGGCCTCGGGACCCGCAGCCCGCGGACCTCGCCCAATCCGCGGGCGAGGAACTCGGCGTTGGCGGTCCTCTTCGCCACCCAGGCATCCAGCTTACGCAGCTGCACGCGGCCGATGGCGGATTGCATCTCGGTCATGCGCCAGTTGGTCCCGAAGGATTCGTGCAGCCAGCGATAGCCCGGCGCGTGCTGCCGATTGTAGACCGCGTCGTAGCTCTTGCCATGATCCTTCAGTGCCCAGACACGCGACCAAAGTTCCGCATCGTCCGTCAGAAGCATCCCGCCTTCGCCGCCGGTCGTCAGGATCTTGTCCTGGCAGAACGAGAAGGCGCCCGCCTGCCCCAGCGTGCCGACCGGGCGTCCGCGATAGGCCGCGCCCGTCGCCTGCGCGCAGTCCTCGATGACGGATAGCCCGTGCGCGCGCGCGAGATCCATGATCGCGTCCATCTCGCAGGGCCAGCCGGCGAGGTGCACGGGGATGATCGCGCGGGTCCGGGGCGTGAGCTGCCGCGCGATCGTCTCCGCAGTGACGTTCTGGCTGTCGGGATCGACGTCCGCGACGACGGGAACCGCGCCGCGCATGACGGCCGCGCTTGCGGAAGCGATGAAGGTCCGGCTGCTCGTGATCACTTCCGCGCCTTCGCCGACGCCGCAGGCCGCGAGCGCGGCCTCGAGCGCCACGGTCCCGTTCGCCATCGCGATCGCGTGCCGGCTGCCGGCATGCGCCTGGAACTCGCGCTCGAAGCTCCTGCCCTCGTCGCCGGTCCAGTAGTTCACGCGGCCGCTCTGCAGGACCGCGTCGACGGCCGCGCGCTCGTCGTCGGCGAAGAATGGCCAGGGCGCGAAGGCGGCGGTCGTGTTCACGGTGCGGGGGCCTCGGGGTGCGAGCCTTGGCGAAGCAGCCGGTCGTAGCGTTCGGCGACGCGGCGGAAATCGTGCTCGACTTCGAAGTACGCCCTGCCCCTCCTTCCCATCTCGAGCGCGTCCGCCGGGTGCGCGCGCAGCCATTCTATCGCCTCGACGATGCCTTCGCCGCGGTCCGGCAGGACGGTGATGCCGCAGCCGGCGGCCTGCACCGGATCATGGTCGGTCCGATAGCTCGCGACGACGGGTTTCGCGGCGGCCATGTAGTCGAACAGCTTGTTGCAGGAAATGCCGTAGCGATTGGCCGAGATGTCCTTGAGTCCGAGGAAGCAGGCGTCGAAACCCGCGAGCAGCGCGGGAACCTCGCGCTTCGGCACCGTGCCGAGGAACTCGACGTTCGGGAGGTCCCGTGCCGCCTCGGCGAGGCGCGCGGCGTCGCTGCCGCCGCCGGCGATGCGGAACCGGACGTCGCTGCCGCGCAGGCGCCTCGCAGCGCCCAGCAGGACGTCCAGGCAGTAATAGTCGCTCAAGGCGCCCACGTAACCGACCGTGAAGCCGGCGCGCGCCTTCCCCGCGCCCGGCGACGGCGGCGGCCCGGCGGGAAGGAAGCCGTTCGGCAGGTAGTGCTGCCGTTCCCGGGCGATGCCGTAGCGCTCCGCGAAATACTTCCAGTCGCCGGGCTTGACCGAGACGAGCGCATCTGCGCGACGCGCGGCGAACCGCTCCATGACGCCGAGGAGCACGACGTACGGGTGCATGCGCCCGTAACCGCCGAGCTCGCGGATCGCGAGCGGCCAGAGGTCGCGGGTCTCGAAGAGCAGGAGCGCGCCCCGCCGCCGCGCGAACCGCCACGCCGGCAGGAACACGAATGGATGGGGCGACGAGGCGACGACCGCATGCGCCGCGCCGCGCGAATCCGCTCCCGCGAAGCGCCACGCGCCCCGCACGTAGTCCCACTGGTTGAGGACCTGCCCGAGGCCGTGGCCCGGATACGGCCGCGTCCGCATCCAGTGGTAGGTGAGCCCGTCGACGTCCTCCGTGCCGCCGTTCGCGAGCGTGGGCGGCGCGACGTACTTGTGGAACCAGGACGCGGAGACGATCTCGACCTGCCAGCCGAGCGGCCGCAGGGCCTGCCCGAGGTAGTACCAGCGCATGTTCGGCCCGTGGTGCGGCGACCCGCCCGCGTGCGTGAACACGACCAGCCGCCGGAGTCCCGCGCCGCTCATCGGTCCCGCCGCTCGTCGCTTTCGCGGGATCCCGGGGCGACCGTCCGCCAGAGGTACGCGAGGTCCCGCCGGAGCGAGTAATGCTCGATGTACTCCCGGTTCAGGCGGACCTTGTCCGGGAAGATGACCTCGCGGTTGTACCTCTCCGGGTCGGCGACGCCGGCCAGAAGGCGCTGCTCGTCGCGGTACTTGAGCGTCGCCGGGCCGGTGAGGCCAGGCCGGACGGACAGGATCACGCGATCCTCGTCGGCCAGGAGCCGGATGTAAGCCGGCACCTCCGGTCGCGGGCCGACGAAGCTCATGTCGCCGACGAGGATGTTGTAGAGCTGCGGCAGTTCGTCGAGCTTCGAGCGCCGCAGGAAGCGGCCGAGGCGCGTGATCCTCGGGTCACGCTCGGTCGTCACGACCGTGTCCCATCCCGGCACGGGCTTCATCGTCCGGATCTTCAGGATGTCGAACGGGCGTCCGTGAAGGCCGATGCGCCGCTGCCGGAAGAACCCGCCCAGGCCGGTATCGAGGCGGGCTGCGAGCCAGGCCAGCAGGATGAGCGGGGACGTCAGCACGAGCCCGACGGCCGCGAACGCGACGTCGAAGGCGCGCTTGACCGCCGCCTGCCAGCGCGTCGGACCGTCACTCACCGACGATGCTCCTGACCCGGCGCAACTCTTCGTCCTGCAAGTCCCGGGCCCCGCCCCCCGCCGTCGTGGCCTTCACGTGCCGGACCGCGGCATCGACCGCCGTGGCGCGCGCGTCCACCTCGAGGAACGCGAGGATTCGCCCGAGCTCCGGCACGGGACTGCGCACGAAGTCTTCGTAGCGGACTTCGCACACGCGCCCGGCCGGCAGGTCGGCGAGGCCGCGGGCGGCGCTCGTGACGCAGCGCCGCCATTGCTCCGCGCACACTTCGGCGAGGCCTGCGCGGCGAAGCAACTCGTCCATGCCGTCGAAGCGCGGGCCCCAGGTCGCCAGGCGGCCTTCGGCCGAGGCGAGCTTGCGAACCCGGTTCGCCAGGTAGCGCGACGCGTAGTACGGCAGGTCCGACGGCGGCACGAACCGCGCCTTGCGGAGCAGGTAAGGCAGGTCGAGCGGCGCGCGCCAGCGCTTCATCGCGGAAGCGACGGCGTCCAGCGGGTCCCGCCGGATGTGGACGTATCGCGCCTCCGGCAGGATCGCCGCGACGAAGCCGATGCGCAGCGAATTCGCGCAGGTCTTCTCGACGACGTGCGCAGCGCCGGTCCGCGTCGCGAGACTCGCGAATTGCCGGCGGACGAAGGCCGCTACCTGCGGGCGGGCGAAGGCGGGCGGAAACTCGTCCGAGGGATGGCGGACGTTTCCGTGC
>DASSUY010000076.1:0-8340 GCA_035706525.1 Steroidobacteraceae bacterium | reverse complement strand
CTCGGCGGGCTGGCCGAGACCGAGACCGTCACGCGGCTCATGTGCGACAAGGTCTGGTGGGTACGCTACCGCGCCGGTCAGGCGCTGCTGAAGCTCAAGGGCATGACGGCTGATCGGCTGGAGGCCGTGCGCGCGCAGCTGGGCGACGCCTATGCGCGCGACATGCTCGAGCACGTGCGTGCCGAGGCGGCGATCCCATGAACGCGCTGCGCCATGCCCTCGCGGCCGTGCAATGGGGCTTCCTCGGCTACTTCGTCGCGCTGAATGCGGTCTACCTCGGCCTCGCCTTCATCGCGATCTGGCGGCTGCGCGGCTACATGGGCGGGCGCAGCGCCGCCGAGCGCGTGTACTCGCACCTGCAGATGCCGATCTCGCTGGTCGTGCCGGCCTACAACGAGGCGGCGACGATCGCGACCTCCGTTCGCGCGCTCCTGCAGCTTCGCTACCAGCACTTCGAGGTGATCATCGTCAACGACGGCTCGAAGGATGACACGCTCGCGACGCTGATCCGCGAGTTCGAGATGACGCCGTTTCCCGAGGCGTACCGGGTGCAGATCAAGACCAGGCCGGTGCGGGGCGTCTACCGCTCGGCGAAGTACCCGAACCTGCGCGTGATCGACAAGGAGAACGGCGGCAGCAAGGCGGATGCGAGCAACGCCGGCATCAACGCCGCGCGCTACCCGATCTTCTACTGCGGCGACGCGGACTCGATCCTGGATCCCCACGCCTTGGAGCACGTGGTGCGGCCCTTCCTCGAGGACCCGAGCACCGTGGCCTGCGGCGGGACCGTCCGCATCATCAACGGCTGCAAGGTGCGCGGCGGGGTGCTGGAGGAGGTGGGGCTGCCGCGGAATCCGCTCGCGCTCGTGCAGGTGGTCGAGTACCTGCGCGCCTTCCTCGGCGGGCGGCTCGGCTGGAGCGCGATCAACGGCATGCTGATCGTCTCGGGCGCCTTCGGCGTGTTTCACCGCGACACGGTCGTCGAGGCCGGCGGCTACAAGCACGACGCGATCGGCGAGGACATGGACCTCGTCGTGCGGCTGCACCACCTGATGGTGAAGCGAGGCCGGCGCTACCGCGTCGCCTTCATCCCGGACCCGGTGTGCTGGACCGACGCGCCCGAGGACGGCTCGACGCTGAAGAAGCAGCGCATGCGCTGGCAGCGCGGCCTCGCGCAGTGCCTCTGGATCAACCGCGAGCTCTGCTTCCTGCGCGGCAGCAAGGCCGCCGGCTGGCTCGCGTTCCCGTTCTTCGTCCTGTTCGAGCTGCTGAGCCCGCTCGTCGAGGTGGCCGGCCTCGTCGTGATGGCCGTCGCCTTCGCGATGGGCATGATGACGGGGGCGGGCTTCCTCGCGTTCCTGCTCGCCGCGTTCGCGCTCGGGCTGATGCTCTCGACGACCTCGTTGCTGCTGGAGGAGCTGTCATTCCACACCTACCCGAAGGCGCGGCACCTGCTGGCGCTGTTCGGCGTGTCGATCCTCGAGAACTTCGGCTACCGCCAGTTGATGTCAGTCTGGCGCCTGCACGCCCTGTACCAGTGGATGTCCGGCGCGAAGATCGGCTGGGGCGAGATGAAGCGAAAGGCCACCTGGCAGCAGTAAAGGGGACAGCCACCTTTAAAGGTGGCAGGCACCTTTGAGCTAAAGGTGGCAGGCACCTTTAAAGGTGTCTGTCCCCTTTAGAAATGCAGCAGGACCAGCGCCGTCGCCCCCGTCGCGCTGGCCGCCAGGAACGCGACGGCCAGCGGCCGCCAGCCCGCCTCGCGCAGGTGGGCGAAGGTGATGCCGAGGCCGACGGCGGCCATGCCGCAGAGCAGCAGCATCTCGGACGCCCGGTGCGACCACGCGAGCAGCTGCTGCCACAACGCCCCGTCCCAGGCGAAGTCCCCCAGCGTCCGGAGCCCCGCGAACGCGATGAACGCGATCACGAACCAGGGCAGCGCGCTCTGCCGCAGGTCCTTCGCATGCTCCGGCTCCTCCATGTCCTTCGACCGCGAGACCCACATCGCCGCCGCCGGCACGATCAGCAGCAGCCCGAACGTCCGCATGAACTTCGTGAGCCCGGCGATGGCGACGGCGTCCGGCGCGTCGAACTGCTGCGCGTAGATCAACGCCGCGCCGACGACCTGCGACGTGTCCTGGATCGACGCGCCGAAGAACATGCCGGCGAGGCCGACGTCCGTCCCGAACACCGCGTGCGCGATCCAGGGATAGCCGATCATCGCCGCCGAGCCGAACAGGATGATGCAGGCGATCGAGATGCCGATGTCCTGCTGCCGCGAGCGGAAGATCGGCGCAACGGCGATGATCGCGGTGGCGCCGCAGATCGCCGTCCCCGCCGCGAGCAGCCGCCGAACGCCCGGCGCGACCCCGAGCAGCCGCCCGAGCACGATGGCCGCGACCAGCGCCGTCACGATGCAGGCGACCACGATCGGGAGCGCCGCGAGGCTCACGCCCTTCAGCAGCGCGAACGTGAGGCGGAGCCCGATCAGCGCGATGCCGATCCGGAGCAGCACCCGCCCGGCGAAATGCAGTCCCGGCTCCGCCCAGGGACCGATCGAGACGAGGTTCCGCCACAGGATTCCGATGAGGATCGCGAGGAGGATCGCGCTCACCTGGCCGCCGGTCGCGACCGAGAGCGCCTTGGCGGCGATCGCGATCGCGACCGCGAAGGCGAGTCCCGGAAGCGTCGCCCGCAGTCCGCCTAAAGCCATGTGAGCCGGCCGTCCCTCTTCTTGTTCATGGGGCGCCGCAACCCTAGCGGCATCCGGCGAGGCCGGCAAGTTACTCGCGGGCCGCCTCGAGGGACTTCATCAGATCCGCGGGGTCGTAGACGACGCCGGCCTTGATCGTGCGGTGCACCTTCGCGAGATTACCGACGTCCTCCAGCGGGTTCGCATCCAGGATCACGAGGTCCCCGAGCTTCCCGGCCTCGATCTCGCCGGTGCGACCCTCGAGGCCCATCGTGCGCGCGGCCGTGAAGGTCGCGCTGCGCAGCACCTGCAGGGGCGTCAGTCCGGCTTCCGCCATCATCCGCATCTCGCGGAAGATCGACGGCCCGTGGAGCGTCCCGATGTTGCCGGCGTCGGTGCCCATCACGACCGGGATGCCCGCATCCTCGAGCTTGCGAAGGTTCGCCATCGCGACCGCGGGCGGCTCGACCGGCTTCTTCGCGGCCATCGCCTTCGCGACGCGCTCGGGAATCTTCTCCGGCGGAATCTCCGTGAGGTCGTCCATCGCCGCGAGGATCTCGGGGTCGGCGCCCGTCCGTTCCTCCGGCGTCGCCTGCCACTGCCCGGTGAGCGCGAGCGCGTAGCCGCCCATCACATACAGCGTCGGGCAGTAGAGCGCGCCGTTCTTCTTCATGAGCGCGATGAATTCGTCGTCCACCGGCGCATCGAACACGGAGTGCACGAGCAGGTCCGCGCCGGCGCGCAGCGCCGCCTTCGCCGTCACGAGCTCGGTCGCGTGCACCGCGAGGCGCTTGCCCGCCGCGTGCGCCGCGTCGCCCGCGGCCTTCACGATCGCCTCCTGCGCGGCGAGGTCGTCCCCCGGCCGGTGGATGAACCACACCTTGATGAAGTCGGGATCGCGCTCGAGCTCGCGCGCGATGAGCGCGCGCGCCGCCTCGCGCGACTCGATCCGGATGATCGGCGGGTCGCCGAGGTCGAGCTGCGGGCGGTCGACCATCGAGATCAGCGGCCCTGCGACGACCATGCGCGGCGCCGCGGCCGTCGCCGCCGCGCGGTCGCGCACGTCGTAGTTCCAGAACGGCCCGCCGACGTCGGCGACGCCGGTCACGCCGTTCGCGAGCCAGACCCGGAAGGTCGCGTCCAGCCACGCCTTGTTGCGCGCGACTTCCTGCGCGTAAGGCACGACGGCGTTGAAGTCGGCGACGTCGGGGCGCGTGTAGAGGTTCCCTGACTGGAAGAAGTGGACGTGCGAGTCGACGAGCCCGGGGATGACGAATTTTCCGCGGCCGTCGATGACGGTCGAGCCCGGCGGCATCTTCGCCGCGCGGCCGCTGCCCGCGTAGGTGATGCGCTCATCCTGGATGACGACGGTCGCGTCCGGCTCGAGCGCGTCGGCGCCCGACTTCGAGGGATGGACGAGGGTGGCCCCGGTGATGACCGTCGCAGGCGCGGCCTGGGCCGCGGCCGAGAGCGGCGCGGCGACGGTCAGCGAGAGGGCGAGTGCGAGGCCGGCGAGGCGCGAGGGCATCGCGCCATTCTATTTACTTCGGCGGAACCGGTCGCTGGGGCTTGCAGACGATCATCCGGGGGCCGGCGTTCTGCGCCTTGCTGTCCGCCTGCCGGCAGGACTCCCCGGACACGGTCGGGCGGTTCGGCACCGCCGCTTCGGCGCGGCCGAACAGGTAGTAGATCGTCGCCACGAGGACGGCGGTGTAGGAGATCAACCGACGCTGTATTTCCATGGGTCCGGCATCCTAGCCGGTCAATTCCTTCAAATATGTCAGAAGCTTGTAGGACATTTCGCGAAATGTGCACCGTTTCGCGGGCGCCGGTCCGGGTCCGTGAAGCCCGTCAAAAGTCGCCGGGCGGGGTCGCGCCCTCCGCCGATTGACGCTGGGTCCCGATGCGCCGGAGTCTCGCGGACGCTGCCGCGTCAACCGCGGCGAAACCCCCGGAGCCGCCGCAGGATGAGCCGCGCCGAAATCGAGATCGCGATCGTGGGTGCCGGGCCCGCGGGCCTCAGCGCCGCGCTTTATGCGGCGCGATACCTCCGCCGCACGCTCGTGCTGCACGACGACACGCCGCGCGCGGCGCGCATCCCGTGCACGCGGAACGTTCCGGGCTTCGAGCGCGGCATCACCGGTCCTCGCCTGGTCGCGCGGATGACGCGGCACGCGAAGCGTTACGGCGCGCGGCTGACGCAGGCGCGCATCGAGCGCATCGAGCGTCAGCCGGGCGGATCGTTCGCGCTCGTGGCCGACCACGGGCGGAGCTGGAAGGCGCGCTCCGTCATCCTCGCGACCGGCATCGAGCACAACCACATCCCGATGGACGCGGACTGCCACGAGGAAGCGTCGCGGCGCGGCGTGCTGCGCTACTGCCCGGTCTGCGACGGCTATGAGCATCGCGGCCAGCGCATCGCCGTCGTCGGCTGCGACACCTCGGGCGCCAAGGAGTCGCTGTTCCTGCGCGAGTTCACGGACGACCTCACGCTGCTGACCCACCAGCAGGCGGAGCTCGCGGGCGACGAGCGGCGTCAGCTCGAGGCGGTGGGCGTCCGGATCGTCACCGAGCCGGTCGCGGGCTATGCGCTGGACGGCCGCGGCATGCGGGTGCGGGTCGAGGGGCGTGCGGATCCGCTCGAATTCGACGTCGTGTACCCCGCGCTCGGCTCGCGACCGCGCAGCGCACTCGCGAAGTCGCTGGGCATCGCGGTGAAGGAGGGCGGCGAGGTGACGGCCGATGCGCCGGCCGGCACGTCGGTGCCGGGCGTCTACTGCGCCGGCGACGTCGTCGAGGGCCTCGACCAGATCAGCGTCGCGATGGGGCAGGGCGCGCTCGCCGCGACACGCGCGCACAACTGGTTACTAAAAGGGGACGCTCACCTTTTTTGCGCCGCGGGGAAAGCATCCCGCAAGCATTGGCAAAAAAGGTGAGCGTCCCCTTTTACCCTTGTAGACTTCCCGGGTGTCGAGGGGGCTCCTGCTCAGCTGCATCCTGATCGCCGCCGCTGCGACGGCCACGGCCGAAAAGCCGCCGGCGCCCGCTTCCCCCCTCGCACCCGCCGAAATCCTCTTCCTGGATTTCCTCGATGCCGCCAACGCCGTCGGCGCGATCGATTCCGGCCTCTGGCCCACGTTCAAGGACCGCGACCGCGCGTCCTGGGCCGCCGCTGAGAAGGACCTGCACGCGAAGCTCCTCGCCAGCCTCGCCGCGCTCGACCCCGCGAAGCTCGGCCCCGCCGACCAGAAGGCCCTCGCCGCGATGCGCGTGACGCTCGCCGACTACGGCGACCCGAGCCCCGCGGTCGCGAACGCGCCCGGCGGCCCCGCCTGCAAGGACCGCGACGACCCCAAGCTCGACTACGAGGGCCTCTCCGCCGCGCTCGCCGCCTGCTACCGCGAGATCGGCAACCAGCTGAAGTTCGAGGACGGCACGATCGACCGCGGCGGCGCGCTGGGGCTCCTCGGCGACCTCGAGGAGCCCGAGCGACGCAAGGCGCTGCACGAGGCCTTCGTCCCGCTCTGGCAGGCGCTCAACGGCAACAACGAGCCGACGAGCCCGTACCGCCGGCTGATCAAGCTCGCCGCCGCCGCGGAGGCGACCAACGGCTCCGGCGTCGAAGCGGCCGCGCGGGCGATCGGCGTCACGACGGCCGACGTCGAGAAGTGGCTGGTGCAGGTCCTCGAGGCCTGGCGCGACTCGACCGACCCGACGCCGGTCGAGCCCTGGGACTTCCGCTACGCGATCGGCGCCGGCGGCCGCGCGCTCGCGCCGGCATTCGCGAAGACGCCGCTGCTCGAGCTCGACCACCGCTTCTACCGCGACCTCGGCGTCGACCTCGACGCGCTCGGCGTCGTCTACGACATCAAGGAGCGCCCCAACAAGTCGCCGCTCGCGTACACGGACTTCCTCGTGCGCGGGCGCTACGACGCCGACGGCAACTGGCAAAGGACGATCGCGCGCGTCGTCGGCCGCTACGAGGAGGGCGGGCTCGGCTCGCTCAACGAGCTGGTGCACGAGAACGGCCACGCGGTCGCGATCAGCGCGATCCGGAACCGCCCCGCGTTCACCGACTGGCCCGACACGCTCTTCACCGAGGCCTTCGCCGACGTCCCCTCGTGGAGCGTGTACGAGCCGGCCTGGCAGCAGAAATACCTCGGCACGTCGCTGCCGGTCGGCGAGTCGCTGCGCGGCCTCTTCGGCAGCGTGATGCTCGACATCGCCTGGTCGCTGTTCGAGATCCGCATGCTCCGCGATCCCGCGCAGGACCCGAACGCGCTCTGGACCGACATCACGCGCGAGTACCTGCACATCAAGCCGCATCCCGGGCAGTCGTGGTTCCTCGTGCGCGTGCAGCTCGTGAGCCGGCCCGGCTACATGGTGAACTACGGCCTCGGCGCCGTGCTCACCGCGGAGATCCGAAGCGCCACGCGCGATGCGATCGGCGCGTTCGACGCCGGCAACCCGCGCTGGCACGCGTGGACGAGCGAGAAGCTCCTGCGGTTCGGGTCGGAGAAGGGCGCGAAGCAGCTGATGGACGAGCTGCTCGGGCGGCCGATGTCGCCGGAGCCGTTGCTCGGGGAAATCCGGAGAATGCGCGAGTAGCGAGCGGCGCAACTGGCCTACCGGCCGTTACGCCGTTTCCTCTCCGATCCCCCGCCGCGCACGCGATAGGGGCGCGGCCCTTCCCTGACCGCCAGCGACCACGGCCGGATTGCAGCGAGTTCCGATGCGAGTTCCCGCGCAGCGAGTTCCGTGTCATGCGCGGCCTGCGCGCGCAGCCAATAGCCGTTCGACAGGCCGAAGAAGCGGCAGAGCCGGAGATCCGTGTCCGCCGTGATCGCGCGCTTGCCGGCGACGATTTCGCCGATGCGCTGTGCCGGCACGTTGATCTCCTTCGCGAGACGGTACTGCGTGATGCCGAGCGGCTTGAGGAACTCCTCGACAAGGAGTTCGCCCGGGGTCACGGGAGCCAGCTTGGCCATGTGAGCGCTCCTCAGTGGTAGTCGACGATCTCCACGTCTTCGGCTGCACCCGCGTTCCACCGGAAGCACAGGCGCCATTGGCGATTGATGCGAATGCTGTGCTGACCGTGGCGCTCGCCTTGCAGCGCTTCGAGGCGATTGCCCGGCGGGATGCGCAGGTCATCAAGCCGCACGGCGATCTCGAGTTGCCGAAGCTTGCGCCGCGCAATGCGGGCGCAGGACTCGAATCGCCGCACACGATCGCCGCGGGCCAGTGCTGCAGTTTCCGCGCATCGGAACGACCGGATCACGGTGATAGTAACGCGACACGTTAATAATGCAAGGCGTTACTATGCGCCTCCCGGCATGGGTCTCTGGGAAGCCAATACGCACGCGTACCGTGAGTAATGAGGCCGGCACGGCCGCTCGGCAAAAAGTGGCTGTCCCCTTTAAAGGGGACAGCCACCTTTTCAGCCCATTTCAGCCCCTTCGTCCGATTGACCCCCTCTCGACCGTCCGTCCAAGCTAGTCCCCGGCCCTCGACGGAGCCCCTCTTGCGCCTTGCCCCCCTGATGCTCTGCCTCCTCGCGGCCCTGCCGTCAGCCGCCGCGAGCGCGGCGAGCGCGGTGTCTGCCCCCGGCGCCACCCCGGCTCCCGCCTGGCCCGTGCTCGAGGCCCTCC
>DASSUY010000075.1:0-28141 GCA_035706525.1 Steroidobacteraceae bacterium | reverse complement strand
CTCTCGACGACGCGGCCGGCGTTCGCGGGCAACCCCGCCTCCCGCAGCAGCGTCAGCGCCTCGTTCTCGTCGAGGCGCTGCCCGTCGGCGAGGCGGGCGCGCAAGCGCGCGAGCGCCGCTTCCGGCAGCGTCTCTGGCGCGGAGCGCTCGCGCGCGGCGAAGTCGCGGTGGTCGAAGAGGTGGCGCACCCCGCGCAGGAAGGACTCGAGCCCGTCGAGCACGGGGAAGCCCTCGCGCGTCGCCTCGACCACGAGCGGGTCGGCGCCGGTGCCCTGGCGGTTCGACACGAGCACCGCAGGCTTGCCCGAGGCGCGGTGCCCCGCGCGCAGGTAGTCGATGTAGGGCGCGTAGATGCCGCCGCCGGCCACGCGGTCGTGCACGACCGCGCCGATCGCCGCCTGCGGGTCGCTCATGAGCGTCGCGAAGCAGGCCGTCATCTTCGCATCGGCGTCGGGCCCGCCCGTGCTCCAGGCGTCGAGCGGGTTCACCGGCGGCAGGCCGGGGTCGAGGAGGGACTCGAGCTTCGCGGTCGTCGCGGGCGAGATCCCGGCGAGGGGCACGCCGCGGTCGGCGGCGACGTCGATGAGGAGCTGCCGCTCGCCGCCGGAGTCGTGGATCGACACGAGGCCGCCCGCGGCGACGCGGTGCGGCTGCGCGAACAGGATCAGCGTCGTCGCGAACTCGTCCATGTCGCGGGCGCGGTGCACGCCGTAACGGTCGAAGAGGGCGTCGTAGACGCCGTCGGCGCCCGCGATCGCGCCCGAGTGCGAGACCGCGAGGCGCGCGGACAGCTCGGTGCGCCCGACCTTCAGCGCGACGACCGGGATGTCGCGCTCGCGCGCGCGCTCCAGGGCGCGCACGAGGCCCGCGGGGTTCCGGGCCGTCTCCATGAAGAGGCCGACCGCGCGCGTGCCCGGCATCTCGAGCGCGAAGTCGAGGTACTCGTCCATCGACACCGCGAGCTCCTGGCCGGTCGAGACGACGAGGTTGAAGTCGATGCGCTCCTCGACGTCGACGATGCCGCACATGCCGGAGCCGGAGTGGCTGATGAAGGCGACGTTGCCGCCGCGCCGGTGCATGCGGGTCCGGAAGCCGCAGCCCCAGACGCCGTCCGCGAAGTTGTAGAAGCCCATGCCGTTCGCGCCGCAGACGACGAGGCCGGACTTGCGGATCTTCGCGGCGACGCGCTCGCGCAGCGGCGGGTCCGAGTCGCCCTCGAGCACGAGCGAGGACATCATCGTCGCGGCCCGCGCGCCGTAGGCGATCACGTCGTCGAGCGCGGCGTCCATGCGGCTGTCCGCGACCGCGAAGATCACGTGCTCGACGGGCTCCGGGAGGTCCGCGAGCGCGGGATAGCAGGGAATGCCGAGGACCGAGCGGCGCCCTGGGTTGACGGCGTAGAGGCCGCCCTCGTAGCCGCCCTTCAGGAGGTTCTCGACGACGGTGCGGCCGACCGTGCCCTCGCGCTCGCTGGCGCCGAGGACCGCGATCGACCGCGGCCGCAGCAGGGGGTCGAGCCGATGCGCCATGCCGCCCCCGCGAGCGTCCCCCTCAGAAATCCGCGGCGGGCGTGGTGCGCTTGCGCGGCGGGTCCCAGAAGGGCTGTTCGGCGACGTGGCAGCGCGCCATGACCTTGTACCACTTGAGCTCGCGCTGGTAGTAGATCTCGGCCCAGAGCTCGTCGCCCGGCCGGCCCCAGGGCATCTGCAGCGAGGCGAAGGCGATGTTCTTCTTCGCCGAGGGCGACCACTCCGCGGAGGTCACGGTGCCGACGACGTTCTTGTCCTTGTCGTAGACGTAGGCCGAGCGCGCGGGCTTGTTGCCCTCGACGTCGAGCCGCACGAAGCGGTAGCGCGATCCGCGCTTCTTCTCCTCGAGCAGCGCGCGGCGCCCGTTGAAGCAGGGCTTCGAGAAGTCGACGAGGCGGCCGAGGTCGAGCTCGAACGGCGAGCGCGAGCGGTCGAGCATGATCGCCTGGTCCGCGGGGTGGAAGTCGACCTGCGCCTGGATGAAGCCCGCCTCGATGCGCGCGACCTCGAGCGCGTGCGTGCCCATGGGCCGGATCCCGTGGACCTTGCCCTTGTCGAAGAGCGCGTCCCAGAGCGCGAGCGCGTGCGCGGGGTCGATCCAGAGCTCGTAGCCGAGGTCGCCGGTGAAGCCGGTGCGCGAGACCATGAGCTCCGCGCCGTCGAACGGGAAGTAGCCGATGTCGAAGGGCTTCAGGTTCTCGGCGCCCGCGCAGCCGATCGCCTTCAGCACCGCGCAGCTCGTCGGGCCCTGCAGCGCGAGCGCCGCCACGTCGTGCGTGTCCTCGACGATCGTGACGTCGAAGCCGAAAGCCGAGCGGGTCAGCCAGTCGAGCTGGCGCTCCTGCGAGCAGAGGCGGTAGACGCCCCCGCGCAGGTGGAAGATCGTGCCGTCGTCGATGACCTGGCCGTTGTCGTCGCACCAGATCGTGTAGCCGACCTTGCCCGGCTTGATCTTGGCGACGTCGCGGGTGACCAGCCGGTTCAGGAAGGCGAGCGCGTCGGGGCCGGTGATCAGGTGCTTGGTCATCGGGCAGAGGTCGAAGACCGCGCAGGCGTTCCTGATCGCGGCGTACTCGAGCTGCTCGTCGAAGTAGGCGTCCGCCGTCGTGTAGTCCTTCCAGCGGTGCCATTCGTTCAGGATGTTGAGCTCGGAAGTGCGCGCGTGGAACGCGGTCGGCCACACGGACCGCCGGTAGTGCTCCTTCCGCCCCATCTCTTCCTTGACGTTCATGCTGCACGCTCCATGGCGAGGACCGCGTTCGCGGCGTTGCGCCCCGCGGAACCCATGACGCCGCCGCCCGGGTGGCAGCCGGCGCCGCAGAGGAAGAGGCCGCCGACCGGCATCGCGTACTGCGCGGCGCCGGGCACCGGCCGCAGCATCATGAACTGGTCGAGCGCGAGCTCGCCGTGGTGCCAGTGGCCGCCCGAGATGCGGAACTCGCGCTCGAGGTCGGCCGGCAGCAGCAGCTCAGACGCGGTCACCTGGCGGCGCAGGCCCGGCGCGTGCCGGTCGAGCGCGGCGAGGGCGCGGTCGAGCAGCTCGCTGCGCGCCTCGTCGCCGCTCGCGCGCGGGTCGAACGGCGCGTAGAGCACGACCGCCGAGAGCACGTGCTTGCCTGCGGGCGCGAGCGACTTGTCGTGCAGCGAGGGGATCGTGACCTCGAGCGCGGGCTCGGGCGAGCACTGGCCGTACTTCGCGGCGTCGAAGGCGTGCTCGAGGTAGGTCATGTCGGGGGCGATGACGAGCCGCTCGCCGACGAGCTCGGCCGAGAGACGCGCGAACGAGGGCAGGGCCTCGAGCGCGAGGTGCAGCTTCGCCGCCATCCCCTTGGTCCGGAAGTGGCGGATGCGGTGCACGAAGCCGGTCTCGAGGTGGCGCGCGCCGAGCAGGCCGAGGAGCGTCCGGGCCGGGTCGGCGTTCGAGACGACGGTCTGCGCCGCGACCTTCTCGCCGCCCTCGAGCTCGACGCCGGAGACGCGGTCGCCCTCGAGCGTGATGCGCCTCACCGGGCTGGACGTGCGGATCGTCGCGCCGGCGGCGCGCGCCGCGGCCGCGAGCGCCTCGCTGATCGCGCCCATGCCGCCCTCGGGAATCGAGAGGCCGTCGTTGCCGGCCGCCTCGCCCGAGAGGCGGTGCAGCAGCGAGAGAACGGAGTTGTTCGAGCGCGGGCCGAGGTTCGTGCCGAGGACCGCGTCGAGCGCGAGCGCGCCCTTGAGCGCGGGCGAATCGAACTGCTCCTCGAGCACGTCGTAGATGTTGATGCCCGCGATGCGCAGGAACTCGCGCATGTCCTCGCGCCCGAGGCGCCGGATGTCGAAGCCGAGCAGGGCCGCGCCCAGCATCTCGGAGCGGCCGCCGCCGCCGAGGCGCGGGGGCTTGCGGTTGTGCTGCCGCGCGACGACGCGCGCGAAGCGGAGCATGCGCGCGTGGTACTCGGCGAGCGCCTTGCGGTCCGCTTCGGGCACGGTTCCCGACTCGACCTTGCCGCCGCGCAGCACGAGGTGGTCGCCGGCCTGCGCGAGCGCGACCGTCTTCAGCCCCGTCCGCGCCCACTTGAGGCCGTGCGAGGCGAGCTTCAGCTCGCGCGCGATGCCCGGGTCGAGGAGGTAGGAGAGGTGCGAGCAGCCCGACACGCGGAAGCCCTTGGCGAACTCGCGCGTGACGGCGGCGCCGCCGACCTGGGGCGCGGCCTCGAGCACGACGACCTCGCGGCCCGCGCGAGCGAGGTAGGCGGCGCAGGCGAGGCCGTTGTGGCCGGCGCCGACGATGACGATGCGGTCCCGGTCAGTCATCCGACCAGCCCTCCGGCACGATGTTGGGTCGACGCAGGTCCATGAGGATCTCGCGCGCGGCGTTCGCGCCCGGCGCGGCCATCACGCCGCCGCCCGGGTGCGTGCCCGACCCGCACATGTAGAAGCCCCGGACCGGCCCGCGGTACTGCGCGTAGCCGGGGAAGGGGCGGTTGAAGAGCAGCTGGTCCATGGTCAGCTCGCCCTGGAAGATGTTGCCCTCGGTCAGGCCGACCTCGGCCTCGAGCTCGCGCGGCGTCCTGCACTCGACGTGGCGCACCAGCGACTTGAAGTTCGGGCTGTAGCGCCCGATCTGGTCGAGCACCGTGTTCTTGAAGCCCTCGCGGTCGGCGTCGGTCCACTCGCGGCCGTGGATGAAGGGCGGCACGTACTGCACGAACACGGACATGAAGTGCTTGCCCGGCGGCGCCATCGTCGGGTCGGTCATCGACGGGATCAGGAGGTCGAG
Source organism: Steroidobacteraceae bacterium (assembly GCA_035706525.1). Taxonomy (GTDB): domain Bacteria; phylum Pseudomonadota; class Gammaproteobacteria; order Steroidobacterales; family Steroidobacteraceae; genus SCUD01. Next base: position 23,353 of record DASSUY010000075.1, on the reverse strand, counting down.
ATAGGGCTCCTTCGACCAGGTGCCGTTCTTCCAGTCGTCGTAGGCGCGCTCCATCTTCTCGAGCGAGTCGAGGAAGTGCATGTCGCCGTAGGCGAGCGGGTTGTCCTTGCCGAGCGCCGGGAACTCCGGCAGCCCGTCGAGCGCGATGTTGAGTTTCCCGGAGGAGCCGCGGATCTTCCAGTTCTTCGCCTTCTCGACGATCGCCGGAGGCAGGTCCTTCGGGTCGAAGATCTTCGTGTAGGTGCGCCGCGGGTCGAGGTTGCTGACGACGACGTCGGCCTCGTATTCGGTGCCGTTCTCGGTCACGACGCCGGTGACGCGCCCGCCGCGGACCAGCACCTGCCTGACCGGCGCGTCCACGACGATCTCGCCGCCGAAGGACTTGAACGCGCTCGCGATCGCCTTCGACACCGCGCCCATGCCGCCGCGCGCGAAGCCCCAGGCGCCGATCGAGCCGTCGACGTCGCCCATGTAGTGGTGCAGCAGCACGTAGGCGGTGCCGGGCGAGTACACGCCCATCGCCGAGCCGATGATGCCGCTGCCCGAGAGGTGGCACTTCACGACGTCCGATTCGAAGTACTCGTTCAGGAAGTCGGCGATGCTCATCGAGTAGAAGCGCAGCGTGTCGTAGATGAACTGCTCGCCGAACTTGTTGAGCTCCCGGCCGAGGAAGATCATCTCCCTGAGGTCGCGCGGCTTGAACGAGGTGGGGTCGGGCGGCGAGCGCAGCAGCAGCGGGCGGATGAACTTGCACTGGCGCATGACGTCGGTCGAGTAGCGGTGGTACGCATCCGCGTCGCGCGGGTTGTGGCGGGCGAACTCGCGCCGCTGCACCTGCTCGTCCGTGTAGTTGCCGAGGATGTCGCCGTTCGAGGTGATCGACACGCCGCCGCCGTAGGGCACGACCTGCAGGCCGTGCCGCGCGAGCTCGAGGTCGCGGAACAGCTCGGGCCGCAGCAGGCTGCAGACGTACGAGCAGTTCGAGTACATCCAGCCCTTCTCGATCTCGCGGCTGACGGCGGCGCCCCCGATCCAGGGGTTCCGCTCGACCACGAGCACCTTGAGGCCGGAGCGCGCCAGGTAGGCGGCGTTGGTCAGGCCGTTATGGCCCGCGCCGATGACGATCGCGTCGTATTTCGCCAAGTTCGGTCCCGTCTTGTCTGTTTGTCAGGACGCGCTGCCCGCGTGGGCCGGCCCGCCGGCGCTTCGCACCACGCGGTCCACGGCCGTTTCGAAGCGTTCGAGCGTCTCCCCCAGGCACCGGTCGTCGTGCGCCTCGCAGATGAACCAGGGCTCGCGCGAGTCGGGCTCGCAGAGCACGCCGAGTTCATGGAGGTGCGGCGCCAGCGCTTCGTAGAAAGTGTAATCGCTCGTCACCCAGTCGCGGTAGTCGCGCGGCGGCTTCTCCGCGAAAAAGAGCCCGCTCATGGAGGGGTGGCCGCTGAAAGAGTGCTTGATGCCGCGCTGCGAAAGGATCTGGCTCATGCCGGCGCGGAGCTTCGTGCCGTACTCGGCGACCCTGGCGAGCGCCGGCGTCTCGTCGAGGATCTCGAGCGTCTTCTCGGCGGCGGCGAGCGCGATCGAGTGGCAGGTGAAGGTGCCGCCGTGGACCGTGCCGCGTCCGAAGTTCCGCATGATGTCCTCGCGGCCCGCGCAGACCGAGATCGGGTAGCCGTTGGCCATCGCCTTCGCGAAGGTGCAGATGTCCGCCTTTACGCCGTACAGCTCCTGCACGCCGCCCCTGGCGACGCGGAAGCCGGTCTTGACCTCGTCGATGATCAGGAGGATCCCGTACCTGTCGCAGAGGGCGCGCGCCTCGCGCAGGAACTCGCGCGTCGCGGAGATCGAGCAGCAGTTGCCCATGATCGGCTCGATGAGGAAGGCGGCGATGTCCTGGTGGTAGGCCTTGAACACGGCCTCGAGGCGCTCCGCGTCGTTCATCGGCACGGTGTGGATCAGCGCGCGCAGCACGTGCGGGACGCCCGCGCTGTAGGGGACGAGCTGCGGGTCGCCCTGCCCGGGCCGCCATTCCTCGACTGCGGTGGTCCAGAGGGCGGCGTCGAAGACCCCGTGGTAGCCGCCCTCGATCACGACGTAGGAGTCCTTGCCGGTATGGGCGCGGGCGACGCGAAGCGCCGCCATCACGGCCTCGGTGCCCGAGTTCGAGAAGCGGACGAGCTCCGCGGCGGGGACCATTTTCGCGATGCGCTCGGCCACCGCGCACTCGCGTTCGGTGGAGAGGGCGAAGACGCCGCCCTGTTCCTGGCCGGCCCGGGCCGCGGCGTCCACGCGCGGATCGGCGTAGCCGAGGATGCAGGGGCCGTAGGCGAGGCGGTAGTCGATGTACTCGTTGCCGTCGATGTCGGTGAGGCGGGCCCCCTTGGCCGACTTGACGTAGATGGTCTTGTCCTCGCCCCAGTAGCGGAAATTCGAGGACACGCCGAGGGGGAGGCGGCGCACGGCCTTCTGCCATTGGGCATTGGACTTCGCGAGGCTTCGGGTCATGCGGGCGGCCTCCTGGCGTCCGGGGACGGGTCGATTCGGGATGCGCTAGTTTCCCCCAAAACCCCGCCCCGAGTCCATGACGACTGAATAAGCGTTCATTCATTGGCCTCGCGGCCCGGACCCGGTATGATGGTGCCTCGATGCGCGCCGGTTTTTTACATAACTCTCTGATCCGGCAAGGTTTTTCGTGAGCGGCAGGCGACAGCTGGCCGTGGTCCCGAAGCGGCGCACGGCGCCCGCCGAGGAACGCCGCGAGCAGTTGATCCTCGCGACCATCCGTTCGGTCGCCGACCACGGCCTCGCCGACACGACGATCGCGACGGTCGCCCAGGCCGCGGGCCTCAGCCAGGGCATCGTCAACCTCCATTTCCGCAGCAAGGATGGTCTCCTGACCGAGACCCTGCGCTATCTCGCGGACGAGTACCGGAATGCCTGCGAGGCGGCGGCGGCGGTCGGCGCCGTCGACCCGGTCGCGGGCCTCAAGGCCATGGTCGAGCTCGACTTCCGCCGGACCATCTGCTCCCGCGACAAGCTCGCGGTCTGGTTCGCGTTCTGGGGCGAGCGGCGCTTCCGGCCGACCTACCGGCGGATCTGCGCCGAGCGCGACCGGTCGTACGACGACATGGTGCGCGTCATCTGCGCGAAGCTCTGCGAGCAGGGCGGCTATCCCGACGTGGAGCCGGCCCTGGTCGCCGACGGCCTGTCCGCGCTGACCGACGGGCTGTGGCTGGACCTCCTGGTGCGGCCGGAATCCATGAGCCGCGAACGGGCCAAGCGGATCGCGCTGTCCTACCTCGCGGACGTGTTCCCCCGGCACTTCAGCCAGCCGGCGCAGGTGGACTGAGATGGACATCGCCCTCGACGCCACGGCACGGGAATGGCAGCGGCGCGCGTTCCGCTTCGCGACCGAGGAGCTGATCCCCCACGAGGTCGAGGCCGAGCTGAACGAGGGCCGGCTGCCCGCCGAGCTGGAGAAGCGGCACAAGAAGCTCGCGATCGAGCTGGGCTTCAGCGCGATGGACGTGCCGAAGGCCCGCGGGGGCCTCGGCCTTCGCACCGTCGACCAGGTCGCGGTCTGGGAGCAGCTCGGCCGCGTGACGAACGCGCTCTGCTGGTGCTTCTCCGAGGCCCATGCCTGGATGTTCGAGGCCTGCAGCGAGGACCAGCTGGCGCGCTACATCCTGCCGCTGATGCGCGGGGAGCGGAAGGAGTGCTACGCGATCACCGAGAGCGGCTCGGGATCGGACGTGGCGATCGAGACGACCGCGCGCCGCGTCGACGGCGGCTACCGCATCGGCGGCGAGAAGTGGTACGTGACGAGCGCGAACCTCGCCGACTACTTCATCCTGCAGGCGCGCCTCGCGGACGGCCCGCACGCGGGCTCGGACTCCCTGTTCTTCATCGCGCAGGGGACGCCCGGCATCGAGGTCGTGCGCACGCCCGCCTTCAGCCACACCTTCGCCGCCCACCACCCGATCTACCGCTTCTCGGACGTATTCGTCCCCGAAGCCGACCGCCTCGGGCCGGAGGGCGGGGGCATGCGCTTCTCGCACGCCTGGTTCCGCCGCGAGCGGCTCATGATCGCGGCGCGCTGCTGCGGCGCCGCGGCCCGGCTGATCGAGGAGGCGACCGCCTTCGCGCGCGACCGCGTCGTCGGCGGCGAGCCGCTCGCCGAGAAGCAGATGGTCCAGGCCATGCTGGCGGACAGCGTCACCGAGCTCTGGGCCGCCCGCCTCGTGACCTTCGAGGCGGCCGAAGCGCACGACCGCGGCGAGGACGTGAAGTCCCTGCACGCGCGCTGCGCCGTCGCGAAGCTCTATGCGTCCGAGATGGCGAACCGCGTGGCCGACCGCGCCCTCCAGGTGCTGGGCGGGCGCGGCTACATGCGCGAGAACGCGGCGGAGCGCTTCTACCGCGAGCTGCGCGTCGACCGGATCTGGGAGGGCGCGAGCGAGGTGCAGCGCCTCGTGATCGCGCGCGCGCTCCTGAAGCGCGGCCTGCAGGGGATCTAGCCCGTGAGGGCGCTCGCCGCGGCGCTGGCGCTCGCGACCCTCGCCGCGACGGGCGCGGCCGGCGCCGCCGAGGAGAAGGTGCTGAACGTCTTCACCTGGCCCGACTACATCGCGCCCGACACGGTGAGGAACTTCGAGCGCGAAACCGGCATCAAGGTCAACTACGACACCTACGACTCGACCGAGATGGCGGAGGCGCGCCTGCTGGCCGGGCGCACCGGCTACGACGTCGTCGTGCACGCCGAGCGCTACTCGGCGCGGCTGATCCCGATCGGCGTCTACCAGCCGCTCGACAAGTCCAGGCTCCCGAACCTCAGGTACCTCGATCCCTGGGTCCTGCAGCAGGTCGCGATGGACGACCCCGGCAACCGCTACGGCGTGCCCTACCTCTGGGGCACGACCGGCTTCGCGTACAACGAGCGCATGATCCGCGAGCGCATGCCCGACGCGCCGGTCGACAGCGGCGACATGCTGTTCAAGCCGGAGGTGGTGAAGCGCTTCGCCGACTGCGGCGTGACGTTCCTCGACGAGCCGACGGACGTGATCCCGATGGCGATGCTCTACCTCGGCCGCGACCCGAACAGCCTCGACCCGAAGGACCTCGAGGACGTCGAGCGGCTGCTCAAGTCCGTGCGGCCTTACATCCGGTACTTCAGTTCGGCGAAGATGCTGATCGACCTGCCGAACGAGGAGGTGTGCATCGCCATGAGCTGGTCGGGCGACTACGCGCAGGCCATGATGCGGGCCCAGCAGGTCGGCAAGCCGGTACCGCTCGCGTACACGACGCAGAAGGAGGGCACGCTCGCCTGGTTCGACCTCTGGTTCATCCCGGCGGACGCCCCGCACCCGGACAACGCGCACCGGTTCCTGAACTACCTGCTGCGGCCCGAGGTCGCCGCGCCGATCGTGGTCGAGACGCGCTACGCGACGCCGAACCTCGCGGCCGAGGCCCTGATACCCCGCGAGATCCTCGAGGACCCCGCCGTGTTTCCGCCGGAGGAAGTCCGCCGGAAGCTGTACAAGGGCGTCATCCACGACCCGGTCAGCGAGCGCCGGCGCTCGCGGCTCTGGTCCCGCGTGAAGACCGGCCTGTGAGCGAGCCCGCCGCGCCGCTGATCCGCATCCAGGGCGTCACCAAGCGCTTCGGCGAGGTGGCGGCGGTGAACGAGGTCTCCCTCGACATCCTGAAGGGCGAGCTGTTCGCGATCCTCGGCAGCTCCGGCTGCGGCAAGACGACGCTGCTCCGGATGCTCGCGGGATTCGAGCGGCCGAGCGCGGGCCGCATCCTGATCGACGGGGCCGACATGACGGACGTCCCGCCTTACGAGCGGCCGGTCAACCTCATGTTCCAGTCCTACGCGCTGTTCCCGCACATGACCGTGGAGCAGAACGTCTCCTACGGACTGCGGAAGGAGGGAGTGCCGGCGGCCCAGATCCGCGAGCGCGTCGCCGAGATGCTCTCGCTCGTGAAGCTCGAGAGCCACGCCGGGCGAAAGCCGGAGAAGCTTTCGGGCGGCGAGAAGCAGCGCGTCGCGCTCGCGCGCGCGCTTGTGAAGCGCCCGAAGCTCCTGCTGCTGGACGAGCCGCTGGCCGCGCTCGACAAGAAGCTGCGCGAGCACACCCAGTTCGAGCTCGCGAACCTGCAGTACCAGCTGGGCACCACGTTCGTCGTCGTGACCCACGACCAGGACGAGGCGATGACGCTCGCGAGCCGCATCGCCGTCATGCACGAGGGCCGCATCGCGCAGGTCGGGACGCCCGGCGAGGTCTACGAGTACCCGGCGAACCGCTACGTCGCGGGCTTCGTCGGCAACATCAACCTGATCGAGGGTCGGATCACGGAGCGCGCGGACGGGCGGCTGCTGCTGCATTCCGACGCGCTCGAGGCGGACCTCGCGGTCGCCTGCGACGACCCCTCGGGCCTCGACGGCGCCGTGACCGTGGCGGTCCGCCCGGAGAAGATCACGATCTCCCGCGAGGCGCCCGCCGGCGGCGGGCGCAACGTCGTGAAGGGCATCGTGCGCGACCTCGGCTACTTCGGCGACCAGTCGCTCTACCGGGTGCGCGCGAAGAGCGGCGCGATCGTCCAGGTGAGCGCGCAGAACCTCCGTCGCTCGGCCAAGCTGACCGTCGAGTGGGACGACGAGGTGTTCCTGTCGTGGGAAGTGGCCAGCACGATCCTGCTCAGGTCATGAGCGGCGCGGCGAGCCGCGGCCGGGACCGCTCGCTGCGCTGGCTGCGGCGCGCGGTGATGTTCCCCTATGCCTGGCTCCTGCTGTTCTTCCTCGCGCCGTTCCTGATCATCCTGAAGATCAGCCTGGCGGAGCCGGTGGTCGCGCAGCCGCCGTTCTCGGCGCTGCTGGAGTGGGGGAAGGACGGGTTCGAGGGGGTGCGCGCGACGCTCTCGAACTACGCGTTCCTGTTCCAGGACGGCTACTACGGGATCATCTACCTGTCGTCGCTCAAGATGGCGGCGATCTCGACGCTGCTGTGCCTTCTGCTCGGCTACCCGATGGCGTACCACATCGCGCGCCAGCCCCCGCGGCGCCGCCAGCTCCTGCTGCTCGCCGTGATCCTGCCGTTCTGGATCTCGTTCCTGCTGCGCGTCTACGCCTGGATCGGGCTCCTGAACAACAAGGGCGTCATCAACGACGTGCTGATCTGGGCCGGGGTGATCGACCAGCCGATCCAGCTGCTCTACAACGACTTCGCGGTCTACCTCGGCATCGTGTATTCGTACCTGCCGTTCATGATCCTGCCGTTGTACGCGAACCTCGAGCGCATGGACCTCGACCTGCTCGACGCGGCCGCCGACCTCGGGGCGCGCCGCTGGCAGGCCTTCGCCGACGTGACGCTCCCGCTCTCGGTGCCCGGCATCATCGGCGGCTGCCTGCTCGTGTTCATCCCCGCGGTCGGGGAGTTCGTGATCCCCGCGCTGCTCGGCGGTGCGGACACGCTCATGATCGGCCGCGTCCTCTGGGACGAGTTCTTCGTGAACCGCGACTGGCCCGTGGCCTCGGCGGTCTCGGTGGTTCTGCTGCTGCTCCTGATCGCGCCCATCATGTGGTTCCAGCGGCTCCAGGGCCGCGAGCACGGGGGGGTGTCGTGAGGCGTGCATCGCCCGGGCTCGCGACCGTCGTGGCCTTCGGCTACGCGCTGCTCTACGTGCCGATCGTCTCGGTGGTCGTCTATTCCTTCAACGACTCGCGGCTGGTGACGCTCTGGGGCGGGTTCTCGCTGCGCTGGTACGCGGCCCTGCTCGAGGACGACAAGCTGCTCTCGGCGGCGCTGCTGAGCCTCCGGATCGCCTTCGTGAGCGCGACCTGCGCGACGGCCCTCGGCGCGATCGTCGCGCTCGCGCTGCACCGCGTCACGCGGCTGCGCGGGCGGCTGCTGCTGTCCGGCATGGTCACGGCCCCGCTCGTGATGCCGGAGATCATCACGGGGCTCTCGCTGCTCTTCCTGTTCATCTCGATGGCTGAGCTGATCGGCTGGCCGATGAACCGCGGGGCGTCGACCATCACGATCGCGCACATCACGTTCTCGATGGCCTACGTCGTGGTCGTCGTGCGCTCGCGGCTCGCGGCGATGGACGAGACGCTGGAGGAGGCGGCGATGGACCTCGGCGGCCGGCCGCTCGCGGTTTTCTTCGACGTGACCGTGCCGATGCTGCTGCCGGCGCTCGTGTCGGGCTGGCTGCTGTCGTTCACGCTCTCGCTCGACGACCTCGTGATCTCGAGCTTCGTGTCCGGCCCCGGCGCGACCACGCTGCCGATGTTCATTTTCGCGAAGGTGCGGCTCGGCGTGACGCCGGACATCAACGCGATCACCACCATCATCATCGGGCTGGTCGCGATCGCGGTCGCGACCGCGTCGATCGTCACCAGCCGACGCCGGCCCGACGCGGCCGGCTGAGAACGGAGGAACCGCCATGGGCGACTCACTGGGCGAACTGTTCGAGAATTACCGGGAGGGCTACGCGCTCCCGGGCGCGGTGTACAAGGACCCCGCGGTCTTCGAGCTCGAGGTCCGGCACATCCTGCTGAAGTCCTGGCTTTACGCGGGCCACCAGAGCGAGATCCCGGTGCGCGGCGACTACTTCCTGTTCGAGGTGGCGGGCGAGTCCGTGATCGTGGTGCGCGACGGGTCGGGCGGCGTCAACGCGCTGATGAACGTCTGCCGCCACCGCGGCTCGCGCATCTGCGACGCCGCCCGGGGGCACGAGTCGCGGCTGACCTGCCGCTACCACGGCTGGACCTACGGCCTCGACGGCTCGCTGAAGGCCGCCGCCCGCGTCGGGGAGGACTTCGACCGCTCGAAGTGGGGGCTGAGGCGCCTCGCGGTCCGCGTGTTCGAGGGCATGATCTTCGTCAACTTCGACGAGCGCCCCTCCGACTTCTCCGAGTTCGAGCGCGAGATGGGGCCGGCGCTCCGGCCCTACGGGCTCGACCGGGCCAAGGTCGCGCTGAAGCGCAACTACCCGATCGCGAGCAACTGGAAGCTCGCGATCGAGAACTACTGCGAGTGCTACCACTGCCAGCCCGCGCACCCGGAATACTCGGTCGGCCACGGCCGCTCGATCCCGGACGCCGAGTGCGCGGCGATGCTGGCGGAGGTGATGGCGAAGGCCGGGGACGTCGGCCTCACCCGGCACACCATCCGGCGCTCGTGGCTGGCCGCACCGGCTTTCGGCGTCGAATACGGCTTCGACCGCTATCCGCTGCTGCGCGGGCAGGTGACGGGCAGCCGGGACGGCAAGCCGGTCGCGCCGCTCCTCGGCACGATCACGGGTTACGACGGCGGCACCACGGACTGGCACCTCGGGCCCTTCACGTTCGCGCTCGCCTACTGCGACCACGTCGTCGTCTACCGCTTCGGCCCGCGCGGCCTGCGCGAGACCGACTGCGAGATCAGCTGGCTCGTGCGCGAGGATGCCGTCGAGGGCCGGGACTACCGGCTCGACCAGCTGACCTGGCTCTGGGACGTCACGACGATCGCGGACAAGGCGATCATCGAGCGCAACCAGGCGGGCGTCGACTCGCGCTATTACGCCCCGGGGCCGCTCTCGCCGAGCATGGAGACGTTCACGCAGCAGTTCATCGCCTGGTACGTGTCCGCGATGCGGCGCGCGACGGGCGGCGGATTGCCCGGCCGCCGGCCGGTCGCTACCATCCGGAAGTCCGCGGAGGGACACTCATGACCGACCTCACTCGTGACCCCGCCCGCCAGCGCCCGCAGGCGCTGTCGGCGGCCGTATCGGCCGTGCTCTCGGTCGCCGCCGGCGGCGCAGCCGCGCAGGACGCCGCGGCCCCGCCGCCCACCGTCACCGGCCTCGACGAGATCATCGTCACCGCGACCAAGCGCGCGGAGAGCCTGCAGGACGTCTCCGAGTCGATCGCGGCCTTCGACTCGGACGCCATCGCGATGCGCGGCCTGCAGCAGATCGACGACGTCGCGAAGTACATCCCCGGCCTCTCGCTCGCGCAGCGCGAGCCCGGCGGGACGACCATCGTGTTCCGCGGCGTCGCGAGCTCGGGCCTGCAGTTCGGCGCCGTGTCCTCCTCGGCCCTCTACCTGGACGAGCAGCCGATCACGCAGAGCGGCCGGAGCCCCGACCCGCGCTTCATCGACATCGAGCGCATCGAGGCGCTGCGCGGCCCGCAGGGCACGCTGTACGGCGCGAGCTCGCAGTCGGGGACGTTGCGCGTCATCACGGCCAAGCCCGACCCGTCGGGCTTCGACGCCTGGGCCGAGGCGGAGGTCAATTCCGTCAAGGGCGGCTCCGAGGGCTACGACGTCAGCGCCATGGTCAACCTGCCGCTCGGCGAGCGCGTATCGCTGCGCCTCGTCGGGTTCAGCGCCGAGGACGCGGGCTTCATCGACAACGTCGTCGCGTTGAGCCCCGGCGGCGGCTACGACAACGCGGACGTCGCCGGGAAGGACGTCAACACGATCGAGACGACCGGCGGGCGCGCGGCGCTTCGCTTCGACGTCACCGACAACTTCGACCTGACGCTCGGCGCGATCTACCAGGACAAGCACGCCGACGGCCACACCGACATGAACCTCGATGCCGGCGACCTGAACCAGGTGCGCTTCGAGGACGAGAGCCTCGACGACGAGTGGTACCAGCTGTCGCTGACGGCGAACGCCTCGCTGCCCTTCGGCGAGCTCGTGGTCGCGGGCTCGTATTTCGACCGCAAGTTCGCCTACGAGGCGGATGCCACGGACTACGAGTTCAGCCTCCAGTCGAGCGGTTACGTGACCTACGACTTCGGGGGCGACCTCCGCGGCTTCGCGACCAACGACGAGGACACCGAGATCTCGACGCTCGAGATGCGCCTGCAGTCGCGGGCCGACTCCGGGAGCCGCTGGTCCTGGCTGGCGGGAGCCTTCTACAGCAAGGAGACCGGCCACACCGAGTTCGGCAGCTTCGTGCGCGGCTACGCGGACACGCCGTCCTTCGCCTACTTCAACTACTACGAGCAGAGCCTGACCGGCAACACGCTCCCCGAGACCGACCAGTGGTGGTCCGGCATCTACGACACGGACCTCAAGCAGAAGGCCGTGTTCGGCGAGGTCGGCTTCGACGTCACGGAGAACTTCACCGTCACGGCCGGCGGCCGCTGGTTCGAGTACGACACGAAGTACCGCCTGCGCCAGGAGTCCCCGATCGGTTCCACCGCCTTCAAGCGCCTGGACGACACCGTCCAGACCGACGAGAGCGGCTCGGTGTTCAAGCTGAACCTGACTTACGACTTCAGCGACGACCGCATGGTGTACTTCACGTACTCGGAAGGATTCAGGAACGGCGGCAACAACCCGGTCAAGCCGGCGTCCATCCTGCCGCGCTCCTTCGACTCCGACACGCTCGAGAACTTCGAGGTCGGCGCCAAGACGGAGTGGCTCGACAACCGCCTCCGGCTCAATGCCGCGGCCTACTACATGAAGTGGAACGACTTCGCAGTCCAGGTGGAGGATCCGTCGGATTTCTTCCAGCTCGGCTACGTCAACCTGCCGACCGCCGAAATCCCGGGCGTCGAGCTCGAGCTCACCTTCGCGGCCAGCGACGCCTGGCAGATCGACGCCTCGCTCGGCTGGAACGATGCGGAGATCTCGGAGGCGACGGAGCTGCGGCTCGAGAACGACGACGGAGACGTGTTCACCAAGCCGGTGGAGAAGGGTGCGCGCCTGCCGCTGACGCCGGACTGGAGCGCCTCGCTCGGCTTCGAGTGGCGGCCGCGCGGCCAGCTGCTCAACGCGCAGCCGTTCGCGCGCCTCGACCTCGCCTACGTCGGCGAGGTCGTCACGAACCTCGAGGGCTTCGAGTCGGTCATCGGCCAGGCGGGCGTGACGACCCAGGACGCCTACGACACCGGCGACGTCCGCTTCGGGCTCGAGGGCGAGCACTGGAGCGGCTCGATCTTCGTACGGAACATATGGGACGAGCGCGCGGTGACCTTCCGCAGCAACCGCTGGGCGGAGCCGCGCCTCTCGATCCTGCAGCCGCGCACCTACGGCCTGCAGTTCCGCTACGATTTCTGAGGACCCGATGGACATCGGCGCCCCCGTCCGCAACTTCGGCAAGGTCGACATGGAGGCGCTGCGCGCCGCCGTGCTCGCCCAGGACGAGGCCGCCTGGAACGAGAACGTCCGGCGCCAGACGGATTACGAGGTGCACGAGCAGACGCGCTCGATCGTCCTCCTGTTCGCGAACGTCGAGGACTGGCCGGCGATCGAGGTGACGAAGGAGCCGGGCTGGGCGCGCCTCGCGGAAGCCGCCGTGCCCGTGATGCACGACATCATCCGCCGCTTCTACCCGCCGGGCGGCACGATCATCCGGGCGATGGCGGCGAAGCTGCTCGCGGGCGGGCGCATCGTGCCGCACCGTGACTCGCATCCCTCGTTCGCGATCGGCCACCGCATCCACGTCCCGATCGTCACGAACCCGCGCGTGCGCTTCATGATCGACGGCCGCCCGTACCAGCTCGAGGTGGGCGAGGCCTACGAGATCAACAACCAGAAGGTCCACAGCGTCATGAACAAGGGCGCGGAGGACCGGATCAACTTCATCTTCGACTACGTGCCGCCGGGCGCCATCCCGGGGCGCGCCTCGCCGCCGTCCGCCGAAGCCCGCGCGTCCGCCTCGTAGCGGCGGTAGCGCTCGCGCACCGGCTCGAGCACGGACGCGAGCTCGCCGAGGTGGCGCTCGTACCGGCGCCAGTGCCCCACGGCGCGGTCGTACAGCGGCTGCCGCACCTGCAGCGCGGAGGGCGTGCGGACGGGCCGCTCGCTCTCGTGGAAGCGCAGGCAAGCGGCGTCGAAGGGCAGGCCGCAGAACTCGAGCAGCCGCCGGACCTGCGCCTCGAAGTCGGAGACCACCTCCTCGTACTGCACCGTCAGCACCCGGCCGGGCATCACGGCGGCCCAGTGGTCCATCATCCGCTGGTACTGCAGCCAGTATTCGCCGATCTCCGTGAGGTCGTAGGTGAAGTTCTGCCCTTTCGCGAACAGCTGCCGCCAGCAGGAGAAGCAGGCGTCCATCGGGTGGCGGCGCGCGTCGACGATCCGCGCGTTCGGCAGCATCAGCGCGATCAGGCCGGCGTTCGGGAAGTTGTTTGGCATCTTGTCCACGAAGCGCGGCGCGGAGGTCCTGCGGTGCGTGCGGGCGAGCGCGAGGTACTCCCGCCCGAGCTCCGCCAGCGCCTCGCGGGACAGCGTCGCCATCGCCTCGGGGTAGGCGACGCCGCCGCGGCGGCGGCCGAGTCCCGTCGCGAGGCGCCCGACGTAGGGCAGCTCCGCGGTCCCCTCGACGTCCGGGTGGCTCGCGAGCACCTGCTCGAGCAGCGTCGAGCCCGATCGCGGCAGCCCGAGGATGAAGATGGGGGAGGGATCGGGATCGCCGGCGTCGCGGAGCGCCTCGAACAGCTCCGCGTCGAACGCGGCGACGATGCGGTCGTTCACGACCTCCGTCTGCACCGGGTCGTAGCTCACCTCGGCTCGCTGCATCGCGTTGCCGCGGCGGTAGAAATCGAAGGCGCGCTCGGGGTCGCCGCGGTCCTCGTGCGCCTTCCCGAGCGCGAACAGGAAATTCACGCGCGAGGAGGTCTTCGTCGACTCGGCGGCGGCATGCTCCTCCATCGTCGCGACCTCGGCGTCGTCGAAGCGGTAAGTCTTGAGGTTCGCGAGGCTCCACCACACCTCGCCGGAGTCCGGAGTGAGCCGGCGGCACTCGTCGTACGCCGCGACGGCGCCGTCATGGTCGCCGGCCGCCTTGAGCGCGTGGCCGAGGCCGAGCAGGGCGCCCGCGTGGCGGGGCCGGAGCTCGAGGCAGCGCCGGTAAGCGCCGACCGCCTCGTGCGTGAACGAGGCCCGCGCGAGCGTCCCCGCGCGCAGGAACTGCGCCTGGGCGTTCGCCGGGTCGAGCGCGAGGATCCGGTCGAAGCATTCGATCGCTTCGGGATAGCGGTCCTGCTCCTTGTAAAGCTGCGCGAGGTCGATGAGCGCGAGGAGGTAGTCGGGGGCGAGGCGGATCGCCTCCTGCAGCATCCCCTCCGCGTCGTCGGCGTGGCCCGCCCCGGCGGCGATCGAGGCGAGCAGCCGGAGCGCGTCGACGTTCCCCGGATTCGCGTGCAGGATGCGGCGATAAAGTTTCTCGGCCGCCTCGAGGCGGCCCTCCTTCTGGTGTTCCGCCCCCCGGGCCAGCATGCCGCGCTCGGGCGAGCACTCGAAGCTGCGCTCGAAGGCCGCGTCGGCCTCGACGCCCCGGCCGAGCTGCGCGAGCGCCTTGCCGAGCGTGAACCAGGCGCGGTCCAGCGAGGGGTCGAGGCGGGTCGCGCGCTCGAGGTAGGGCAGCGCCTCCGCCGGGCGCCCCGTCGTGACGAGGAGGAACCCGAGGTCTTCCTGCGGCTTCGCGAAGTCGGGCTCCGCCTCGGTCACGGCGCGCAGCAACGCCTCCGCTTCCGCGAGGCGGTCGCATTTCAGGAGCAGCGCGCCGAGGAGGCCCTGCAGGTTCACGTCGCCCGGCCAGCGCTCGAGCGCCCGGCGGCAGCGGGCTTCCGCCGCGCCGAAACGGCCCGCGCCGATGAGGCCGACGGCCTCGTCGAAAACGGACCGCGGAGCGTGGGGGGACTCCATGCCGCCGTCAGTCGGACCGGGCGGCGAGCTCGGTCGCGAGCCGCTCAAGGAGCGCCGCGTGCGCGGCGATGCGCCGCTCGAGCGGCAGCGCCGCGGCCGGCGTCTCGAACACGAGCACCGTGCGTGCCGCGGGGCCGGGCTGCGCGCGCCCGTCCACGACGACGGTTCGCGCACTCAGCAGCTCGTCGATCGAGCTGTCCGTCACGGGCCCGACGATCCCCTGCGATACGGGCTCGTCGAAGCGCGTCGTCCCGCCGCGCTTGAGCGGCACGCCGTTCTTCGCCAGTACTTCGACCGCAAGGGCGGCGAGCGGGTCGCCCTCGCCGAGCTCACCCTGCGAGTACACGTAGCCCGCGTCGATCAGGTTGTCCTCGTGCAGGTCGATGCTGACGGCGACCGGGTAATCCGCCTGCCGGCGCAGCACGTACGCCGTGATCGCCGCCGCCTCCGGGCTCGAGGGCGCCCCGGCGCGCGCGCGCGATGCGTCATCAGCCGCCGGCAGCAGGTGCGAGGAGTCGCCGACGCTCTGGCCGTCCACCGTCTCCGAATACGTCGCGACGTTGAGGTAGCGCCAGTTGCGCGCGTAGCCCTGGGGATTCAGCAGCGGCAGCAGGACGACGGGCCGCCCGGCCCCGAGCCTCGCGATGTCCTCGATCGCGCGGGCGATCGCATTCGGCCCCGCAGGCTCCTCCCCGTGGATGCCGGCGAGGATCCAGACGGCGGGCCCGGCTTTCGGCGAGCGGAGCGCGATGACGGGGAGCGACATCGCCGTGCCGGCCGGGCCGGACTCGACGACGACCTCCGCCGTCCAGCCGCGCTCGACGAGGCGAAGGCTCGCCTGCCAGAGCGTGCCGATGGGCGCGCGGCCGTCGTCATGGGTCGCCACCTCCGGCAGCGTGATGCCCGCATCGCCGGCGCGGCCCGGGCCGAGGACGCAGAGGCCGGCCAGCGTCGCCGCGGCCCGAAGTCGAAGGGAAGGCATGCGCCATCGTGGCATCGGGACGCCGCGCTGTCATCCGCGCGGCCTCAGCGGGGGCGGGACGGTGCGGCCGCCTGCTCGAGCGCCGCGCGCGCGAGCGGCAGGAGGTCCCGGCTCTTCGCAGCGGTCAGGTGGTGGTCGTCGCGGTAGTGGATGTCGCCGTCCTTCGCGGCACGGCAGGCAGCTTCGTCGCAGACCGCGTCGAAGAAATCGAGGACCAGCACGCCCGGCGCGCCGCCTGCGGCGGCCTGCAGCAGGCGCATGACCTCGGCGCGCTGGGCGAGGGCTTCCTGCCGCGGCACGTCGCAGTGCCCCGACGGGCGGCGGGCGAGGCAGGCCGGCGCGTCGTACGGCAGCTCCGGCAGGGGCGCGACGATCACCACCTTGAGCCCGAGGCCGCGGAGTTCGGCGACGGTCCGCGCGAGCCCCTCGGCAGCCGCGGGATGGTCGAGGCCGTTCGCATTGCCCGCGCGCAGGCCCGAGAGCGGCGGCGCCCCGAACGCCCGCAGCCAGCGGCCGGCGAGGACGACCCCCTCGAGGCCCTGCGGCCGCAGCGCCGCGATTTCCGCGAGCATCGCCTGGTTGAAGGCGCGGCAGCCGGCCTCGACCGCCGCGTCGTCGTGGGTGAAGCCGTCGATGGGCGGGCAGCGCGAGAACGAGCGGACGAGCACGGGCAAGGACGGTTCTTTCCGGGCGAACGCGGCCATCAGCGGGGAGAGGTGCTCCGCATGGGAATCGCCCCAGAGCACGAGCCGCGGCGCGCGATCGCGGCTGCCGACGATGCAGGCGGACGCGGGTGCGAGGCCCTCGAACGGGATGTCCTGGTGGCAGAGCTCGCGCAGCGGCGAGTGATCTGCACGGGCTTCCGCCAGCGCCTGCAGTGAGGGCCGGTTCGCCGCGTCGGTCGCGCGGACGATGAGCGCGGCCGCCACGCCGCAGACCGCGAGCGAGGCGACGGCGCCTGCCACGAGCGTCGACGCGTCGCGCGCGAACGGTCCCGGGCGCCCGTAGCGAACCGGGTTCTCGACCCAGCGGTAGGAGGCGTATGCGATCAGGAGCGCGACGAGCGCGACGCCGGCATCGCGCGCGGGGTCGTGCACCTCGAGCTCGTGCGCGCGCGTCAGCGCGAGCAGCGGCCAGTGCCACAGGTACCACGAGTACGACACCAGCCCGATCCACACCATCGGTCCCGTCGAGAGGACACGCTGGACCGGATTGCGCCCGGCGAGGCTGCCGCCGAGGATGACGAGCGCGGTGCCGAACACCGGCATCGTCGCGGCGATGCCCGGAAACGCGGTGTCCCGGTGCAGCAGGAGCACCGCGGCGACGACGGCGAGGATCCCGGCCGCCGAGCACAGTGCGCCGGCGAGCGGGCGCTCGCGCGCGATCGCGGGCATCCAGAGCGCGAGCGCCGCGCCCGTCGCGAGCTCCCAGGCCCGCGCCGGCAGGAGGTAGAAGGCGGCGGTGGGGGAGTCGCCCGTCTGCACGACGCACCAGGCGAGCGAGGCGACCAGCACCGCGGCGACGATCCCCTTCAGGAGCGCATCCAGAGACCAGGGCCCGCGCCGCGCGAGCGCGGCGGCGCCGAGGACGAGCGGCGGCCAGCCGATGTAGAACTGCTCTTCGACCGCCAGCGACCAGGTATGCAGCAGCGGCATGAGCTCCGCGGACGGGTCGAAATAGCCGGGCGACGCGAGCCAGAAATGGAAGTTCGAGACGTAGAGCGCCGTCGCGACGGCGGAACGGCCGAGCTCAGGCTGCTGGCCGAAGACGGGCAGCAGCACGACGGCGCCCAGCGCGCAGGTCGCGATGAGCATCACGACCAGCGCGGGGAAGAGGCGCCGCACGCGGCGGGCATAGAAACCGCGGAGCGAGACGGTCCCGCTCCGCCCGGCCTCGGCGGCCAGGATCGAGGTGATCAGGTAGCCGGAAATGACGAAGAAGACGTCGACGCCGACGAAGCCGCCGGGAATGCCGGGGATGCCCACGTGGTGGGCGACCACGGCGAGTATCGCGACGGCCCGGAGGCCGTCGATGTCGCGGCGGTGGCGGATGGCGTGCCTCGTCCGGCGGGCGGCGCGCGGGCCTACTCGCGGTCGAAGCTGACCCGGGTGCCCTCGACCGTCGAGGCGACCAGCTCGACCGAGAAGTCCGGCCCCTTGCGGCGCTTCACGAGGACGTCCTCCCCGTCGTCGACTTCGATCTTGTAGGTCTTGGCGTCGAGCGCGGCCTTGAAGGCGTCGCGGATGTCGCGCGCGCAGCCGTCCTCGCCGCGGCCCTTCTTGAGCGCGACCGGGATGTCCACAGGCGCGCCGCCGCGCGGCGTCAGGCGAAACGTCATCACGCCGTCGTTGTTCGCGCCTTCGCTGACCTGCAGCCGCCACTTGTTGGAATAGTGGAGCGCGGGGGCGGGAGCGGCCGGTTCGGCCGCGGGCGCGGCGGCAGCCGGTTCCTGGGCGGGCGTTTCCTGGGCCGCGGCCGGCAACGCGGGGCCGGACGACAGCAGGGCGGCGACCAGTGCAGTGACAAAGCGTCGGGTGTCGCGCATGGGTGAGGTTCCCGTCAGTTGGTTGGGTCGGGCGCCGGGCAGCCCCGGGCGCGGCTCATTCTAGCCCGGGCGCGGCCGCCAAGGCTCAGTCGGTGTCCTTGTTGGACGAGGTCGATACGCCCGTGGCGTAGACCGGCTCGAAGCCGAATACCCAGGGCTTCGCCGTGTCGACGCTGACCCGCACCGCCTTCATGTCCGGCCAGCCGTAGACCTGCAGGCGCGTGACGTTTCCGTGCGACACGCCCGGCGCGTCGAAATCGAGCTGCGTGAGCGGGCGGTCGACGATGAAGCTGTGGCGGTGGCCGTGGACGACGAGGACCTGGCCGTCGAAGGACTCCGCCCCCGCGGCGATCGCCGCGACCACCCGCTCGAATGGGCCGCCCTCGTAGCGGAGCTCTTCCAGGAACGGATCCGAATGGAAGGCGAAGACGATCGCGCGATGCCCGGCAGCGCGCGCGGCCGCGAAGGCGGCCTGGACCCAGGCGACGTTGGCCTCCTCGCGCCGAACGAACTCGAGCCAGTACTTCTCGACGCGCAGCTCCTGGTTGTTGCGGGTGCCGGCGAGGTTCAGCGTCGCGAACGTCGCGCCGCCGTAGGTCCAGCGCGCGTTCTCCTGGAACTCGCGGAAGGCCGGCATCTCATCGGACTCGCGCACGAGCGGCATGCGCTGTCGCCCGAGGCTTTCGGGCTTCGACCAGAACACCTCGCGCATCAGGGCGAGGATCGCGGTGGGATCGGCCGAGCCGCGATTGGCCTTCCAGCAGTCGGCCCACTCGTTGTTGCCCGGTGTGTAGAACACGGGCCCGTCGAAGCGCGAGAAGAACTCGCGCTGGCTTTCCTGGAACGCGCGGCCGCAGTCGCCGAATCCCTTCGTGTCGCCGACGTGGATCGAGAAGGCGGGGCGCGCCGCATTGACGGCGTCGATCAGCGACACATAGAGCGGGTCGTCCTCGGGCGGCGCATAGGTCGTGTCGCCGAGCGCGACGAAGCTGAACGCGTCCGCGAGCGCGGCCGGGGAGGCCGCGAGGAGCGCCGCGAGCAGGAGCCTCGGCCACATGGCGCGACTCTAGCAGACGCCGGAATCTGGTGCCGCAGGGCCGCCTCGGGTAACGTGCGCCCATGACAAGGATCCCGCTCGTCCCGCTGCTCCTCGCCGGTTCGCTCGCGAACATGGCCGCCGGTCCCGCGCACGCGGACCTCGACCGGACCGAAAGGGCCATCGCGCGGCACGTGTCCGACGGCGCAGCCGCCGCGGAAGCGTTGCTGCAGCGCGTCGTCGACATCGAGAGCCCCACGGAGAACGTCGCAGGCGTCCGCGCCGTGGGCGACGCCTTCGCGGAGGAATTCCGCGCCCTCGGCATGGAGACGCGCTGGATCGAGATGCCGCCCGCGATGAAGCGCGCGGGCCACCTGGTCGCCGAGACCCGGGGCGGGCGCGGCAAGCGGCTGCTCCTCATCGGCCACCTGGACACGGTGCTCGCGGGCGAGCGCTACCGCCGCGAGGGCAACGTCGCCTACGGCACGGGCACGACCGACATGAAGGGCGGCATCGTCGTGATGCTGCAGGCGCTCAAGGGCCTGCATGCCGCCGGGCGCCTCAAGGACCTTCGCATCACCGTCATGCTGACGGGCGACGAGGAGGATGCGGGCCTCCCGCTCGAGGCCTCGCGCGGTCCGATGATCGAGCTCGCGAAGGCGAACGACGCCGTCCTCAGCTTCGAGACCGCGATCGACGGGACCGCGACCATCGGCCGGCGCGGCATCGGCGGCTGGACGCTGGAGACGACGGGGGTCACCGGCCACTCGAGCGGCATCTTCGGCGAGACGCTGGGCGACGGCGCGATCTACGAGCTGGCCCGCATCCTCGCGGCCTTCCAGGCCGAGCTCGGGGCGGAGAAGTACCTCACGATCAATCCGGCCCTGGTCGTCGGCGGCACCAAGACCACGCTTTCGGAATACGGCGGCACGGCCGAAGGCAAGACGAACGTCGTCTCGCCGACGGCGTTCGCGCGCGGCGACATCCGCTACATCAGCCTCGGGCAGGAGCGCTCGGCGCGGGAGCGCATGGAGGCGATCGTGGCGAAGCACCTGCCCAAGACGGGCGCGAAGCTCAGCTTCGACGAGATCTCCTACCCGCCGATGGAGCCGACGCCGGGCAACGAGGCGCTGCTCGAGGTGCTGGACGGCGCGAGCCGGGACCTCGGCCTCGGCCCGGTGCCCGCGCTCGACCCCGGCGATCGCGGCGCGGGCGACATCGGCTTCGTGGCGCACCTCTTGCCCGGCCTCGACGGCCTCGGCAGCGGCGGCGGCGGGCACTCGCACGCGCCCGGCGAATTCCTCGGCCTCGACACGCTGACGCCCATGGCGCAGCGGGCGGGGATCCTGATCTACCGGCTGACGCGCTGACCTGCCGGCCATGGGGGGCGGCCGGCTCTGGTGGGAGCGCGACGACCTCGGCTACCGCGAGGGCCGGCTCGTCTTCGGCGGGCGCGACCTCGCCGCGATCGCGGAGGCCGGCACGCCCGCCTATGTCTATCGCCCGGCGCGCGCCGTCGAGAACCTGGCGCGCCTTCGCGCCGCGCTCGAGGGCGCAGGCGTCGCCCACGACGCCTTCTTCGCGGTCAAGGCGAATCGTCACCCGGCCGTCCTCGGCGCGCTGCGCGCTGAAGGGAACTGCGGGATCGACGCCTGCTCGCCCGACGAGATCGCGCACGCGCTCGCGCTCGGCTTCCGCGACGACCATGTGTCCTTCACCGGCCATGCGGTCTCGGAGCCCGACCTCGACCGGATCGCCGCCTGGCCCGGCGTGCACGTCAACTGCGATGCGATCAGCACGATCCGGCGCCTCGGGCGGCGCTGCCCGGGCCGGCGCATCGGAATCCGGCTGAACCCGGGACTCGGGGCGGGCTACAACGATCGCCTGCGCTACGCGGGCGAGAAGGCGACGAAGTTCGGCATATACCCGGATCGCTTCGACGAGGCGCTGGCCGCGGCGCGCGAGGCCGGCATGCCCGTCGACACGCTGCACTTCCACGTCGGCAGCGGCTACCAGGGCGATGCGCTCGAGGTGCTCGATCGCGTGCTCGCAGGCGTCGCGCGCATCCTCGACGCGAACCCCGGGATCCGGCGGCTCAACGTCGGCGGCGGGCTCGGCATCCGGATGACCGAAACCGACGCCGCGATTGACCTCGGCCGCTGGGCCGCGGCCATTGCCCGCCACGCGGTTCCGCGGGGCCTTCGCGTCGCGGTCGAGCCCGGCGACTACCTGGTGAAGGACGCAGGGCTCCTGCTCGTGCGCGTGAACACCGTCGAGGACAAGGGCGGCACGCGCTTCGTCGGCGTCGACGCGGGCCTCGGCATCCTGAACCTGCCCGCCTACTACGGCATCCCTCTCGTCGTCGCGCCGCTCGCGCCGAGGAGCGGCAGGGCGGCGCGCGTGACGCTCTCCGGCAACATCAACGAGGCGATCGACCTCCTCGCCGAGGACGTCGAGCTGCCGCCGGTCGAGGAGGGCGACCTGCTCGCGCTCCTCAACGCCGGCGGCTACGGCGCCGCGGCCGCGTCCAACCACTGCATGCGCGGCGTGTACCGCGAGGTGACCGTATGAAGCCGGAACTGCCGCGCATCCTCGGTACCGCGGGCGCGACGCTCTTCGTCGTGACCTTCGCGATCGGCACGGCGATCTTCCTCGTGCCCGGCGTCGTGGCGGCGAACGCGGGCAGCGTCGGGGCGAGCATCGCGCTCTGGGTCGCCGGCGGGCTGCTGACGCTCTGCGGCTCGCTCTGTTATTCGGAGCTGGCCGTGCGGATTCCCCGTTCCGGCGGCGAGTACCGCTACATGTTCGCCGGCTGGGGACCGCGGCTCGCCTTCGTCTTCGCCTGGACCACGCTGTTCACGATGCCCGTCGGCATCGCGGCGGTAGCCCGCGGCTTCGCCGACTACTTCGCGGCGATCTGGCCGCTGGAGGAGGCGGGGCGCCGGGCGACCGCGGCCATCGCGATCGCGGTCTTCGGGGCGATCTCCATCGCCTCGACACGCGCGGCGACGCGGGTCGCGGGCTTCGCGGCGATCGCGAAGCTGCTCGCGCTGCTCGGCGTCGCGCTCGCCGGCATCCTCGCCGTCGCCGGCCCCGACCCGAGCCCGGCCGAGGCAGCGGCGGCCGCCGCCGCGGGTGGGAGCATCCCGCAACTCGCGACCGGCCTCGTCGCGATCATCTGGGCCTTCGACGGCTGCATGTCCGTCGCCTACATCGCGGGCGAGGTCCGCGACCCGGGCCGCACGGTTCCCCGGGCGCTGCTCACGGGGCTCGCGATCATCGCGGTCGTCTACGTGCTCATCAACGCGACCTACTTCCACGCGCTCGGATTCGCGGGTGTCGCGGGCTCCGATGCCGTCGCCGCCGCGACGCTCGGCCAGGTGCTGGGGCCCGCGGCTGCGAACGTCGTCGCCGCGATGGTGATGGTGAGCGCGATCGGGACGCTCGCCGCCCAGTCCGTCGGCAATCCGCGGTTCTTCATCGGCCCCGCCGAGGACGGCCTGTTCCCGGCGAAGCTCGCCGCGATCTCGCCCAGGACGCTGACGCCCGTGAACGCGATCGCGATGACGGCGGGCATCGCGATCTGCCTCGTCGCGCTCGGCGGCTACGCCTTCCTGATCCGGCTCTACGTGCTCGGCTTTTACCCGCTCGTGGTCGTCGCGCTGTTCGCGGCCGTGCGGCTTCGCCTGCGCGAGGGCCCGCCGCGCGAGTTCTCGATGCCGCTCTATCCGCTGCCGCTCGTCGTGTACGGCGCGGGCGTCGTCGGCATCTGCGTCGCGAGCGCCCTCGCGGATCCCGTTGGGGCCGCGTTCGGCCTCGCCGTCCCGCTGTCCGGGGCGGCGCTCTACGCGCTGAAACGCCGGCGCGGCTGACGTATATTCAGGGCGTGACCTACCCGGCCGCACGAGCAACCCGCCGGCGGCGCCCGCCGGCGCAGGGCCGGACCGGGCCGCTCGCCGCGGCCTTCGTCGCGGCCTCGCTCCTCGCCCTCGGCGCGGACGCGGACCCCGCCGCTACGGCGCCGGCCGGTTCTCCGCCGGTCGAGCCCGCAGGCGCCGCCACGCCGGCCCGCGTGCGGCTGCTGTCCCAGGAGCAGTACTTCAACTCGCTCGCGTACGTGTTCGGCCCGGACATCG
>DASSUY010000074.1:0-3693 GCA_035706525.1 Steroidobacteraceae bacterium | reverse complement strand
CGATCGTCGCCGATCCGGAGGAACGGGCGCGGCACCTCGCCCTGAGCCTGGCCGATCCCGACGCGGCGGCCGCGGCGACGCTCGAGGCTGCTGCCCGCGCCGCCGCCGCGCGGGGCGCATCGGCGACCGCCGCGGAGCTGGCGGAGCAGGCGCTCCGCCTGACGCCGACCGAGGATCGCGGCGGCCGCTGCGAACGCGGGATCGACGCGGGGTGGTACGCCTTCATCGCCGGCGACGCGACGAGAGCCTGGGTGCTCCTCGAGCAGGCGAGCTCGACTGCGCCGCCCGGCCGACTGCATGCGCGCGCGCTCGTCCGGCTCGCGTGGCTCGACCACCACGCGGGTGACCGGCACGTCGCGGTCGAGCGCTACCGCAGTGCCCTCGACGCGGCGTCGGGCGACCTCGCGCTCGAGGCGGAGGCGCACTCGCTGCTCGCATGGTGCGTCTTCATCATGCGCGAGGACGTCCCGCTGGCGGCGCACCATGCCCGGCTCGCGGTCGACCTCGCCGAGCGGCTCGAGGATCCCGTGCTCCTCACGGATTCGCTCGCCGTCCTCGGCCAGATCGAGTTCTTCGGCGGCGGCGGGCTTCCGAGCCCGGCGATGGAGCGCGCGCTCGCGACCCCGGCCGAGCCCGCCGACGGGCGGGTTCTGCGGCAGCCGCGACAGCACTGGGCGATCCTCCTGCTCGACGCGGACCGCTTCGACGAGGCCCGCGGCCACCTCCTCCACATCCACCAGCTTGCGCTCGACCACGGCGACGAGAGCGCGCTCCCGTGGCCGCTGATGCGCCTCTCGCAGCTCGAGCTGCTGGCGGGCGACTGGCACAAGGCGATCGCGTACGCGGACAGCGGGCTCGACGCCGCGCTGCAGACGGGACAACGGCCGCCGCAGGCGGATCTCCTCTGCACCCGCGCGCTCGTCCTCGCGCATCTCGGCAGAGCGGACGAGGCGAGGGCGGCGGCCACCGAGGGGCTGCGCCTCGCGCGAAGCTGCGGCGCGGGGATCGGGCGGCGCATCGTCCTGTGGGCGCTCGCGTTTCTCGACCTCTCGCTCGGTGACGTCGCCGCCGCCCACGAGCGGCTCGAGGCGCTCCGTGCATCGAGCAAGAGCGCAGGCATCGTCGATCCCGGCGAGAACCGGTACCTCGCCGACCTCGGCGAAGCGCTGGTCGCCCTCGGTCGCATCGAGCAAGCCGAGGACCTCGCCGGAGAGCTGGAGGCGCTCGGTCGGTCGCTCGAGCGGCCGTCGGCCCTGGCCATGGCGGAGCGTGTCCGGGGGCTCGCGGCCGCCGAGGCAGGAGACCTCGAGCGCGCCGTCTCCCACTACGAACGAGGGCTCGAGCAGCATGCCGCCGCGGCAAACCCTTTCGACGAAGCGCGGACCCTGCTCTCGCTCGGATCGGCCCAGCGTCGCGCGCGGCGCCGCAGGGACGCCCGCGGGACACTCTCCACCGCCGCGGAGCGGTTCGACGCGCTCGGGGCCGCGCTCTGGGCGGAGAAGGCTCGCGCCGAGCTCGGCCGGATCGGGGGACGTGCGCCGTCGCCGGACGGGCTCACGCCGACCGAGACCCGGGTCGCGCACCTCGTCGCCGAAGGGATGAGCAACAAGGAGGTCGCGGCGGCGCTCGTCGTGTCGGTGCACACGATCGAGGCGGCGCTCACATCGATCTACCGCAAGCTCGACGTCCGCTCGCGCACCGAGATGGCACAGCGCCTCCAGGACGGCGCCTCGCGGAGCGCTTCCATCGATGGCGGAGGGCGCTCGTCGCCGTGAGCCCGCATCTGCGGACGGGCAAAGACTAGGGATTTCCGGGTTTCGACGGCTCCACGCGCCTGCGACGCTCGCGACGTGAGAACGACAGCCTGCGAGCGCTGCGGCGGGTGTGCTGCAGCGCCGGTCCTGGAGGCGGATCGATGAGCGGCCTCCTCGACGACCTCGCGCGCGCGATGACGAGGCCGCTGCCGCGTCGGAGGGCGCTGCGCCTGCTCGGCGGCGTGCTCGTCACCGCAACCCCGGGCGCCCTGCGACCGCCGACGGCACGAGCCCATCAAGCCGCCGG
The DNA here is from genome assembly GCA_035706525.1 of Steroidobacteraceae bacterium. Lineage (GTDB taxonomy): Bacteria > Pseudomonadota > Gammaproteobacteria > Steroidobacterales > Steroidobacteraceae > SCUD01. The sequence goes on along the minus strand of DASSUY010000074.1, from coordinate 1,632 downwards.
GAGGCTCGAGACGGCGTGCAACCCGAATTGCCGCGGCTCGTACCCGGTCAAGTGCGTGTGCCCGGCCAAGGGCGGGTGCTACATCGGCGGCTGCGGAGAGCCCGGTTCCATCTGCTGCTGCCTCGCAGAGAGCAACGCCGGCACCCCTGGAGCCGTGATCTGCCCGCCCGGCTACGCCTGCGGGGGCGGCACGGGCAAGCCCAACTGCAAGTGCAAGACGCCGTGCGGGCTCGAATGCTGCCGCACCGGCGAGACGTGCGCGAACCCGAGGGAGAACCTCTGCTGCAAGCGGGACGAGCGGGGTTGCGGCCTCGAGTGCTGCAAGCCGAACGAGGAGTGCATGCGCGTCCGCGTGGGCACGTCGTCCCAGACCTTCTGCGACAAGCGCTGCCCGTCGAATCAGGCGTGGTGCGGGCGTAAGAAGTGCTGCCCCCCGAAGTGGCGCTGCGCCAACGAGAGCACCGGGCTCTGCAAGCGCTGCGGGCGAACCGAGGAGGAGTGCGGGACGAAATGCTGCGACAAGCGGACGAGCCGGTGCTGCGGTCCGAACCTCTGCTGTCAGAAGGGCCGTGCGTGCTGCACGGTGGACGGGGAGCGCATCTGTTGTCCGCCGAACACCAAGTGCGCGCGCATGATCCTCCGGGGCGCGATCGGCATCACCAAGGCGTCGCCGCGGGTCTGCTGCCCGGTCGCGCGCTTCAGCACGGCCGAGGAGATCTGCTGCCCACCGGGGCAGGTCGCCTTGAACACCCCCGGCCTCGCGATTCCGCCGACAGGCATCAGCCCGTTCTGCTGCCCACCGGGACAGATCTGCCCGTCGAGTGCCGGCAAGGCCTGTGTCGACCTGCGATCTGATCCGAGGAACTGCGGCAGCTGCGGGAATGCCTGCCCCTCGGGGATCTGCTCGGGTGGAGTGTGCACGCCGTGAGAGAACTGCAGGGCTTGCGCCCGAGCCCGGCCCGTCAGGGTCGAGGCGTACCGGCCGAGCGCCCGTCACGGGCGGGCAACGAACGAGAGGAGCAACGATGACCTTCGCCCTGATCCCGTTGATCGCCCGGCTCGTCCTGGTCGGCGTGTTCGCCGTCGCCGGTGCGGCGAAGCTCGCCGACCGCGCGGGCGCCCGTGCGGCCGTCGCGGCGTTCGGTGTGCCAGGCCGCATCGCCGCGCCTGTCGCGGTCGCGCTGCCGCTCGCCGAGCTCGGGGTGGCAGTGCTCCTCGTGCCTGCCTCGACGGCGATCGCCGGGCTCGTCGGCGCGATCGCCCTCCTCGCCCTCTTCACCGGCGCGATCGCCGTGAGCCTTGCCCGCGGCGAGGCTCCGGACTGCCATTGCTTCGGCCAGCTCCACTCGGCGCCCGCCGGCCCGAAGACGCTCGCGCGCAACGGCGGGCTGCTCGCGCTCGCGGTCGCCGGGCTGGCGGGGAGCCTCGCCGAGGAGCCCCAGAGCTCCGTGGCGTGGGTCGCCGACCTCTCGGGCTCGGAGCTCCTCGCACTCGTGGTCGGGCTCGCGGCCGCGGTCGTCGTCGCGGCGGGCGCCGCCGCTTTCGTGACGCTCATGCGCTCGTACGGGACCGTTCTCGTCCGGCTCGACCGGCTCGAGGCGGCTCTCGCCGAGGCTGGAATCGAGCTCGCCG
>DASSUY010000073.1:0-2209 GCA_035706525.1 Steroidobacteraceae bacterium | reverse complement strand
GGACAATCCCGCGCGCCTGCACGTGCAGACGATCGACGGCCTGAACCACTGGCTGGCGCGTCGCCTGCCGCTCGCCGCCCGCATCGGCGGATCGTCGTCGGTGGTGGACGATGCCCGGCCCCTGTACGCCGAGGCGGCGCGACGGACGGTCACCCGGCTCGACGGGGAGGGGCCCGTGTCGGAAGGCCTGCAGCGCCTCGCGCGTGCCGTGAACCACGAGCCGCGCCAGCTCGCGGGGCTCATCGCGGCCATGCTGGGCGTTCGGGAACTGTGGCTGCCGAAGCTCATGCAGACCGCGGGGCGGCCCGGATTGCGCGCCTCCATCGACCGGCTCCTGCGGCAGGCGCTCGAGTCCGAGCTCGGCGGCGTGGCGAGTGCAGTCCGCGCCATCGACTGGAAGCCGTTGTTCGCCGCCTGCCGGCGGGCGCGGAACGCCGGCGCGCCGCCGGACAGCCCGGCCTGCGTCCTCGCCGGCCTCGTCGACCTGCCCGAACCGCGCGCGGAAGCCGTGCCGGCCTGGCAGGCACTCCTCTCGCTCGCGCTGACGAGCGACCGCGATCCTTCGCTGCGCAAGAAGGTGGTCGCCGCGCAGGGCTTCCTCGCCGCGAAGGACGGAGCGCAGTGGAAGGCAGTGAAGGACGAGGCGCAGGCCGCGCTCGCGGACCTGGCGGAACATCCCGCGCTGGCGGAGAGCCTCGCGCGATTGCGCATCCTGCCGCCCGCCGCGCTCACCGACGTGCAATGGGAGCGCATCGATGCCGTTGCCGCGGTGCTGCCGCATGCGGTCGCAGAGCTCCTCGCGCTCTTCGCCGAACGCGACAGCCTCGACCATCCGGCGGTCGCCGCCGCGGCCCGCGACGCGCTCGGCGAGGAATCCGCGCCCACGGAGCTCGCGCTCGCGCTCGACTACCGCATCCGCCACCTGCTCGTCGACGAGTACCAGGACACCTCGCCCTCGCAAGCCCGGCTGCTCGAGCTCCTGGTCGCGGGCTGGCAGCCAGGGGATGGCCGCAGCCTTTTCTGCGTCGGCGACCCGATGCAGTCGATCTACGCATTCCGCGAAGCCGACGTCACGCTCTTCCTGCAGGCCCAGCACCAGGGCATCGGCGGCGTGAGCCTCGCCGTGGAACGGCTTGGCCGCAACTTCCGTTCCGGCGCGCCGGTCGTCGACTGGGTGAACGCGACCTTCGGCGCATTGCTTCCGGCGCAGGACGATTTCGAGCGCGGCGCCGTCCGCTACTCGCCGGCGGCGGCCGCGCATGCGGGCGAAGCGGACGACGGCGTCTTCGTGCACGCCCTGATCGATGCGGACGAGCGCGCCATGGCCGAGGAGGTGACCACGATCGCGCGGACGGCGCTGGAGGGCCCGGAGGAACGAAGCGTCGCGATCCTCGTGCGCGGGCGCCCGTCGCTGCCGCCGATCCTCGCTGCGCTCCGCGCAGCGGGCCTCGAGTACCGCGGCGTCGAGCTCGAGTCGCTCCTCGAACGCACGGCAATCCGCGACCTCGTCTCCTTGCTGCGCGCGCTGCTGCGCGAAGGCGACCGGACGGCCTGGCTCTCGATCCTTCGCGCGCCCTGGTGCGGCCTGCCGCTGGCGGACCTGCTGCTGCTCGCAGGCGACGACGAACCGGCGACGATCCGCGAGCGCCTGCTGCAGGCGGACACGCTGCCCGCCGAATCCGCGGTGCGCGCGAGGCGCCTGCGGGAGGTGGTGGACTCTGCCATTTCCGCGCGCGCCTCACATTCCCTCGGCAGCTGGTTGCGATCGGCGTGGATCGGGCTCGGGGGACCGGCGACCGTCGAAGACCCCTCCGACCTTGCGAACGCCGAGCTCCTGTTCGCCGCCCTGGACCGCCTCGAGCGCGAGGCCGGCTGCAGCCCGCAGGTTTCGGAGATCGAGGCGGCGGTGGAGGGCGTCATGGCCTCGCCCGTCGGCAGCGAGGCCGCACGCATCCAGGTCATGACGATCCACCGCGCGAAGGGGCTCGAATTCGACGTCGTCATCCTGCCCGACCTGCAGCGCAGCCCCCGCCGCCCGGACCGGCCGCTGCTGTACTGGACATCGATCGCGACGGCGCCCGGGGAGCGCGGCATCGTGCTGGCGGGGCGCTCCGACGCGGCCGACGAGGGCGGGGGTGACGCCCTGGAGCGCTGGATGCGAAGGCTGGATGAGGAGCGCGAAGCGCTCGAGCTCGGCCGCCTCGCTTAC
>DASSUY010000072.1:0-11300 GCA_035706525.1 Steroidobacteraceae bacterium | reverse complement strand
CGTTGCTGCCCGCGACGACCGCCGGGAGGCCCGGCAGCGTCACGCCGGTGACGTCCAGCCCCGCGCCCGTCACGACGAGGCGGGCCCGGTATCAGATGTTCGGGACGCGGAGCCGCAAGTGCATGTCGTTCGCGAGCAGCGCCCGGCCGTCGGCCGTGCGGGTCCCGGCCACCGCGAAGTTGTTGCTGCCGGGCGCGAGCGCGGGGATCGCCCGCGCGATGCGCAGCTTCGCCTCGCGCCGCTTGTCGATGCGATCGAAAAGCGCCTCGCCGAGGCCGCGCAGGTCGTATTCCGATGGATCGGGCAGCGGGACTTCCGGCAGGCGGCTCCCGTCGAGGGGGGCATCGAAAGCCGGGTCGGGCGCCGTCAGGAGCCGCGCGGCGGCGGCGGGCAGCGCGGCCGCGAGGCGGTCGTTTCGCTGCTCGTCGAAGTCGTCGAGCCCCTGCAGGTCGATCCACTGCGCATAGGCGACGAGCAGGCTGTCCTCGGGTCGCCAGGGCGCGGGCTCGCCGCGCAGCAGCAGGTACTCGAAGGGGTGCCGGCGCAGCGCCGCCGCGCCCGCATTCACGCCCTCGGTGTAGGCTTCGAGCAGGCTGCGCTCGGCCGGGTCGAGCGCGGCGAGCGCCGCGCGGGCGCGCAGGCGGAACTGGTGCAGGCGGATGCGACGGTCGCGCGTGACGAGGCCCGGCCCGAGCAGCGCCGAGAGCTCGCCCGCGCCGACGCGCCGCAGGAGGTCCATCTGGAACAGGCGGTCCTGGGCATGCAGGTAGCCGGTCGCCCGCGCGACGTCCGCGCGGGTCGCGCCGCGGATGACGGGCACGCCGGCGGCATCGCGCTCGACCGCGATGGCCGCGGCGAGCCCGGCGAGCGGGGCCTCGCCGTCGAGCTGCGGCAGGCTCCCGCGCAGGACGAGCCAGGCGAACACGACGAGGGCGGCGGCGAGCGCGAAGACGGCGCCCAGGGTCCACGCGACGACGCGCGCCGGGCGCCTCATGCGGGACGGCGCGTGACCTTCAGGATCTTCATGGAATTCGTGCCGCCGGAGACGCCCGAGAACTCGCCCTTCGTGACGATGATGAGGTCGCCCTCGGCGGCGAGGCCGTCCTCGATCAGCCGGTCGAAGATGGCCGGGTACATGTCCTCCGGGCGCGGGTGCGTCACGTCGAAGCCGACCGGGTAGACGCCGCGGTAGAGCGTCACGCGGCGCTGCGTGGCCGGATGCCGCGTGAATGCGTAGATCGGGATGTCCGAGCGCATGCGCGACATCCAGAGGGCGACGGATCCGGATTCGGTCAACGCGACGATGGCGCGGACGTCCAGGTGGTTCGCGGTGTACATGACGGCCGCCGCGATCGCCTCGTCCGTGCGCTGGTAGTGCCCGTCGGTCCGGGGCTCCGGGCGGTTCGAGAGCTGCCACTTCTCCGCGCCCTCGATCACCTGCGCCATGGCCCGCACGACGCGCCCCGGGTGGCGGCCGACCGCCGTCTCCGCGGACAGCATCACCGCGTCGGTGTCGTCCATCACGGCATTCGCGACGTCCGAGACTTCCGCCCGCGTCGGGACCGGGGCGTGCACCATCGATTCCATCATCTGGGTCGCGGTGATCACGAGGCGGCTGCGCGCCCGCGCGAGGGCGATCATGTGCTTCTGCAGGCCGATCAGCTCCGCGTAGCCGACCTCGACGCCGAGGTCGCCGCGCGCGACCATGACGGCCGCCGACTCGTCGACGATCGATTCGAGGTTGTCGATCGCCTCGCGCCGCTCGATCTTCGCGACGATGCGCCCCTCGCCGCCCGCCGCGCGCAGGAGGTCCCAGGCCTCGGCGATGTCGTTGCGGTCGCGCACGAAGGACACGGCGAGGTAGTCCACGCCGAGCTTCGCGGCCATGCCGATGTCCTCGCGGTCCTTGGCTGTCAGGGCGCCCGCGGACAGCCCGCCGCCCAGCTTGTTGAGGCCCTTGACGTCGCCGAGCTCCCCGCCCGAGACGACTTTCGTGTGGACCTTCGTGCCCTCCACGGCCGTGACTTCGAGCGCGATCAGGCCGTCGTTCAGGAGCAGCGTGTCGCCCGGGCGCACGTCGCGCGGCAAGGACTCGTACGCGACGCCGACGATGCGGTCCGTGCCCTGCAGCGGGTCGTGGGACGGGTCCAGCGTGAACCGCTCGCCGTCCGCCAGCAGCGCCTTGCCGCCCGCGAAGCGCTCGATGCGCACCTTGGGGCCGCGCAGGTCGCCCAGCACGCCGACGACGCGGCCGGACCTGTCGGCCGCCGCGCGCACGGCGGCGATGCGCTTCGCGTGATCGTCGAAGTTGCCGTGCGAGAAGTTCACGCGGACGAGGTCGACGCCCGCGGCAATGAGGTCGGCCAGCGCGGCGGGTGAGTCCGTGGCCGGGCCGAGCGTCGCGACGATCTTGGTGCGCCGGGCCATTGCCCCTCCCTCAGCCGGCTGCGCGCCGCTCGAGCGCGGCGACGGCGGGCAGCGTCTTGCCTTCCACGAACTCGAGGAAGGCGCCGCCGCCCGTGGAGATGTAGGAGATCTTCTCCTCGACGCCGTACTTCCCGATCGCCGCCAGCGTGTCGCCGCCGCCCGCGATCGAGAACGCGCCGCTCTTTGCGATCGCCTCGGCGAGCGCGCGCGTGCCGCCGCCGAAGGCTTCGAACTCGAATACGCCGACCGGGCCGTTCCAGATGACGGTCCCCGCCTTCGCGATCTCGGCCGCGACCGCCTGGGCCGAGGCCGGGCCGATGTCGAGGATCATCTCGTCCGCCGCGACCTCGCGCGCGGGCTTAGTCGTCCCCCGGGCCGTGGCCGAGAACTCGCGCGCGACCACGACGTCCGTCGGCAGCGGAATGCGGACGCCCTTCGCCTTCGCATGCTCGAGCAGGCGCCGGGCGACATCGGCCATGTCCGGCTCGTGCAGCGACTTGCCGACGCCGACGCCCGTGGCGGCGAGGAAGGTGTTCGCGATGCCGCCGCCCACCACGAGGCAATCGACCTTCGCGAGCAGGCTCTCGAGCACTTCGAGCTTCGTCGAGACCTTGGAGCCGCCGACCACCGCGACCACGGGCCGCTTCGGGTTCCCGAGCGCGCGCTCGAGCGCGTCCAGCTCGCCCGCGAGCAGGGGACCTGCGCAGGCGACCGGGGCCGCGAGCGCGACGCCGTGCGTGCTCGCCTCGGCGCGGTGCGCGGTTCCGAAGGCGTCCATGACGAACACGTCGCAGAGCGCGGCCATGCGGGCGGCGAGCGCCGGGTCGTCCTTCTTCTCGCCCTTCAGGAAGCGCACGTTCTCGAGCAGCACGACCTCGCCCGGCTCGGCGGCGGCGTCCTCGAGGGCCCCGTCATGGAAGCGCACCGGCCGGCCGAGCAGCACCGCCAGCGCCTCGCCGACGGGCCTGAGCGACAGCGCCGGGTCGCGCTCGCCCTCCTTCGGGAGGCCGAGGTGCGACATGACGAGCACGCGGGCGCCCTGCTCCGCCGCGAGCCGGAGGGTGGGCACGGCCGCGCGCAGGCGCGCGTCGCTCGTCACCCGGCCTTCCGCCAGCGGGACGTTCAGGTCCTCACGGATCAGCACCCGCTTGCCGGCGAGCGCGAGGTCCGCCATGCGCCGCGCCTTCATCAGCCGGCGCGCGACCAGGCAAGCGTCGTGTCGAGCATGCGGTTCGAGAACCCCCACTCGTTGTCGTACCAGGCGCAGACCTTCACGAGCGTCCCGTCGATGACCTTCGTGAGCGGGGCGTCCACGGTGCCGGACGCCGCATTGTGGTTGAAGTCCACCGACACCAGCGGCTCCTCGGTGTACTCGAGGATTCCCTTGAGCGAGCCGGTCGTCGCGGCCTTCAGGATCGCGTTGACCTCCTTGTCGGTGGTGGCCCGCTTCGCGACGAAGGTGAGGTCGACGAAGGAGACGTTGATGGTCGGCACGCGCACCGAGAAGCCGTCGAGCTTGCCCTTCAGCTCAGGCAGCACGAGGCCGACGGCGGCCGCCGCGCCGGTCTTGGTCGGGATCATGGACATCGTCGCCGAGCGCGCGCGGCGCAGGTCCGAGTGGTACACGTCCGTCAGCACCTGGTCGTTGGTGTAGGCGTGCACGGTCGTCATGATGCCGGAGACCACGCCGAGCCCCTCGTGCAGGGCCTTCACGAGCGGCGCGAGGCAGTTCGTGGTGCACGATGCGTTCGAGATGACCGTCATGTCCTTGCGCAGCGTCCCGTGGTTCACGCCGTACACGACGGTCGCGTCGACGCCCTCGGCCGGCGCGGAGACGACGACCTTCTTCGCGCCACCCGCGAGGTGCTTGCCCGCCTTTTCCTTGCTCGCGAAGAGGCCCGTGCACTCGAGGACGAAGTCGGCGCCGAGCTCGCCCCAGGGGAGCTTGGCCGGGTCGCGCTCCGCCAGCACGCGGATGCGGTCGCCGTTCACGACCATGGAGTCGCCGTCCACCTCGACCTTGCCCGGGAAGGGGCCGTGGGCGGTGTCGTGGCGCGTCAGGTGCGCATTCGTGTTCGCATTGCCGAGATCGTTGATGCCGACGATGCTGATCTCGCCGGCGCGCTTTCCTTCGTAGAGCGCGCGAAGGATGTTGCGCCCGATGCGTCCGTACCCGTTGATGCCTACCTTGATCGCCATGTCGCTACTCTCCGTTTAACAGGGCCTCCGCCGCCTCGACGACCGCGGCGGAGGTGATTCCGAAGTGCCTGAAAAGGTCCTTGGCCGGCGCCGAGGCGCCGTAGCCGCGCATGCCGACGACGCGCCCCCGCGGGCCGACGTAGCGCCACCATCCGTCAGCCACGCCGGCCTCGACGGCGACGCGCGCCGTGACCGCGGGCGGCAGCACGCTGTCGCGCCAGGCGGCATCCTGCGCGTCGAACACGCTCGTGCAGGGCATGGAAACGACGCGCGCCCTGCGCCCGCGCCCGGCGAGCTCGCGCGCCGCCTCCACCGCGAGCGCGACCTCCGAGCCGGTCGCGATGAGGATGCAGTCGGGCGCCGGCCCGCCCTCGACGAGCACGTAGCCGCCGCGGGCGACATCCGCGAGCTGCGCGGGTTCCCGCGGCTGCGGCGGCAGGGCCTGGCGCGTGAGCGCGAGCACGGTCGGCGCGCAACGGCGGCGGATCGCGGCGCCCCAGGCGTACCAGGTCTCCGCCGTGTCGCAGGGCCGCCAGACCTCGAGGTGCGGGATGGCGCGCAGCGACGCCAGGTGCTCCACCGGCTGGTGCGTCGGGCCGTCCTCGCCGAGGCCGATCGAGTCGTGCGTCAGCACGAAGACGCTGCCCGCCTCGACGATCGCAGCCATGCGGATCGAGCTTCGCATGTAGTCGGAGAACACCAGGAACGTCCCGCCGAATGGCAGCCAGCCGCCGTGCAGGGCGAGGCCGTTCATGATGGCGCCCATGCCGAACTCGCGGACGCCGTAGTGCAGGTACTCGCCCGACGGGCGGGCGGCGGAAAAGGCCTCGGTGCCCTTGATACGCGTGTTGTTCGAGCCCGTGAGGTCGGCCGAGCCGCCGAGCATCTCGGGGAGCTTCGGCCCGAGGCCGTTGATGACGGCTTGCGAGCTCTGCCGCGTCGCGATCGGCTGCGCCGCGGCCTGCGCCGCTGCTGCGCCTTCCGCGACCCAGGCGTCGAAGCCCTCGGGGAGCTTCGCTTCCATCCGGCGGCGGAACTCGGCGGCGAGCTCCGGGTGCGCGGCTTCGTAGGCCTTGAACCGGCGTCGCCAGCGCGCATGGGCGCGCTTGCCGGCTGCACGCGCGTCCCAGGCGGCGCGGATCTCGTCCGGCATCACGAAGGGCTCGTGCGGCCAGCCGAGCGTCTTGCGCGCGAGCGCGACCTCGTCCGCGCCCAGCGCCGCCCCGTGGCATTCCTCCTTGCCCTGCTTGTTCGGCGCACCGTAGCCGATCACCGTCTTGCAGCAGACCAGCGTCGGCTTCGACTTCTCGCGCTTCGCGCGCCGGATCGCGCGCGCGACGGCTTCCGGGTCATGGCCGTCGACGGCGCGGATCACCTGCCATCCGTAGGCCTCGAAACGCCGCGGCGTGTCGTCGGTGAACCACCCGGCGACCTCGCCGTCGATGGAGATGCCGTTGTCGTCGTAGAAGCAGATCAGCTTGCCGAGGCCCCAGGTGCCCGCGATCGAACAGGCCTCGTGCGAGATGCCTTCCATGAGGCAGCCGTCGCCGAGGAAGACCCAGGTGTAGTGGTCGACGATCTCGTGGCCCGGGCGGTTGAAGGCCAGGGCGAGCTTCTTCTCCGCGAGCGCCATGCCGACCGCATTCGCGAGCCCCTGCCCGAGCGGGCCGGTCGTCGTCTCGATCCCGATCGCGGGGTCGCGTTCGGGGTGGCCGGGCGTGCGCGAGCCGAGCTGGCGGAACTTCGCGAGCTCGTCCATCCCGAGCGGATAGCCGGTCAGGTGCAGCAGCGAATAGAGCAGCATCGACCCGTGGCCGTTCGACAGGACGAAGCGGTCGCGGTCCACCCAGCGCGGGTCGGCCGGGTCGTGCTTCAGGAAGTCCCGCCACAGGACCTCGGCGATGTCCGCCATGCCCATCGGCATGCCGGGGTGGCCCGAATTGGCGCGCTGCACGGCGTCCATGCTGAGGACGCGGATGGCGTTGGCGAGCTCGCGACGGCTGGGCATCCAGGCACTCCGGCGGGAAACCGCCATTGTCGCCGATGGCGTATAATTTTTCGATGTCAGGGGATTACCTTTTCACCTCGGAGTCGGTGTCCGAAGGCCATCCGGACAAGGTCGCCGACCGGATTTCCGACGCCGTGCTCGACGCCCTGCTCGCGCGCGACCCGCGCGCGCGAGTCGCCTGCGAGACGCTCGTCAAGACGGGCGTCGCGATCGTCGCCGGCGAGGTCACGACCAGCGCCTGGGTCGACCTCGAGGCGCTGGTCCGCCGCGTCATCTGCGACATCGGCTACACGTCCTCGGACGTCGGCTTCGACGGCAGCACCTGCGGCGTCGTCAACATCATCGGCAAGCAGTCGCCCGACATCGCCCAGGGCGTCGACCGCGCCGACCCGGAGAACCAGGGGGCCGGCGACCAGGGGCTGATGTTCGGCTACGCCTCGGACGAGACGCCCGCGCTGATGCCCGCCCCGATCCATTACGCGCACAAGCTCGTCGAGCGGCAGGCGCGCATCCGCAAGGGGCGGCAGCCGAAGCTGCCGTGGCTCCGGCCCGACGCGAAGAGCCAGCTCACCTTCGCCTACGAGAACGACCGCCCCGTCGGCATCGAGGCCGTCGTGCTGTCCACCCAGCACGCGCCCGACGTGCGGCGCAAGGACCTGCACGAAGGCGTGATGGAGGAGATCATCAAGCCGGTGCTCCCCGCGCGCTGGATCAGCAGGCGCACGAAGTTCCACATCAACCCGACCGGCCGGTTCGTCATCGGCGGCCCGGTCGGCGACTGCGGCCTCACCGGGCGCAAGATCATCGTGGACAGCTACGGCGGCATGGCCCGCCACGGCGGCGGCGCCTTCTCCGGGAAGGACCCCTCCAAGGTCGACCGCTCGGCCGCCTACGCGGCGCGATATGTCGCGAAGAACATCGTGGCCGCCGGCCTCGCGCGCCGCTGCGAAGTGCAGGTGTCCTACGCCATCGGCGTCGCGCGCCCGACCTCCATCACCGTCAGCAGCTTCGGCACCGGCCGCCTGCCCGACGCGCGCCTCGAAAAGCTGGTTGCCGCACATTTCGACCTCCGGCCCTACGGCATCATGAAGATGCTGGACCTGATCCACCCGATGTACGGCCCGACGGCGTCCTACGGGCATTTCGGGCGGGAGCCGGTCGAGATGGAATACGACCTGCAGGACGATGCCGGCGGCGGCGCCGGGCGGCGCGAGCGGTTCACGGCGTTCAGCTGGGAGCGCACGGACCGGGCGGAGGCCTTGCGGAAGGCCGCGAAGCTGTAGGGTAGAATTGCCGGATTAGAGGGGACAGTCACCTTTTGCCGGGTCGCCGGCAAAAGGTGACAGTCCCCGTCGTCTCCGAGGAGCGTTGCAACAGGCATCCCGCCTGCCAGGCTCGGGGACGGCGAATGGCAACGGCGCTCTCGCTTGCAGAGGAGAGAATCCACCATGAATGCCGTGATGAACACCCCGGTCAAGGACTGCGCGGTCGCCGACATCGGCCAGGCCGACTTCGGCCGCCGCGAGATCGCGATCGCCGAGACCGAGATGCCGGGCCTCATGTCCGTGCGCGAGGAATTCGCCAGGTCGCAGCCGCTCGCCGGCGCCCGCATCGCCGGCTCCCTGCACATGACCATCCAGACGGCCGTGCTCATCGAGACGCTGGCCGCGCTCGGCGCCAAGGTCCGGTGGGCGTCCTGCAACATCTTCTCGACGCAGGACCACGCGGCGGCCGCGATCGCGGCCGCGGGCATCCCGGTGTTCGCGCACAAGGGCGAGACGCTCGACGAGTACTGGGAGTTCGCGCACCGCATCTTCGACTGGCCGGGCGGCAAGCAGGCCAACATGATCCTCGACGACGGCGGGGACGCGACCCTGCTCCTCATCCTCGGCGCGCAGGCCGAGAAGGACCCGTCGGTCGTCGCGAAGCCGGCGAACGAGGAGGAAGTCGCGCTCTACGCGTCCATCCGGCGGCGGCTCGAGACGCAGCCCGGCTGGTACTCGTCGCGCCTCGCCGAGATCCGCGGCGTCACCGAGGAGACGACCACGGGCGTCAAGCGGCTCTACCGCATGGCGGAAGAAGGCCGCCTCCCCTTCCCCGCGATCAACGTGAACGACTCGGTCACGAAGTCGAAATTCGACAACCTCTACGGCTGCCGCGAGTCGCTCGTGGACGGCATCAAGCGTGCGACCGACGTCATGATCGCCGGGAAGATCGCGGTCGTCGCCGGCTACGGCGACGTCGGCAAGGGCTGCGCGCAGTCGCTGCGCGGCCTCGGCGCGACGGTCTGGGTCACCGAGATCGACCCTATCTGCGCGCTGCAGGCGGCGATGGAAGGCTACCGAGTGGTCACCATGGACGACGCCTGCGACAAGGCCGACATCTTCGTGTCTGCGACCGGCAACGTGAACGTGATCGGCCACGACCACATGCGCCGCATGAAGCACCAGGCGATCGTCTGCAACATCGGCCACTTCGACAGCGAGATCGACATCGCCTCGCTCCGCCAGTACCGCTGGGAGAACATCAAGCCGCAGGTCGACCACGTGATCTTCCCCGACGGCAAGCGCATCATCGTGCTGGCCGAGGGGCGCCTCGTGAACCTCGGCTGCGGCACCGGCCATCCCTCGTTCGTGATGTCGAACTCGTTCACGAACCAGGTGCTCGCGCAGATCGAGCTGTTCGCCCACGGCGGGAAGTACGAGCACCGCGTCTACGTGCTCCCGAAGGCGCTCGACGAGAAGGTCGCCCGCCTGCACCTCGACCGCATCGGCGCGAAGCTCACGAAGATGACGCCGGAGCAGGAGCGCTACCTCGGCATCCCCGCGTCAGGGCCGTTCAAGCCCGAGCACTACCGTTACTGAGGCGTAGTGCGCGTACTGCAGTTCACGGACCCGCACCTCGCCGGATCGCCGGACATGCGGGTCCGCGGCGTCGCGACCGCGGAGACGCTCGCGCGCTGCGTCGCGCACGCCGCACGGCACCATCCGCAGCCCGACGCGCTGGTCCTGACCGGCGACCTCGCGCACGACGACCCGCGCGGCTACGCGCTGCTGCGCGAGCGCTTCGCGGGGACGGGCACGCCCGTCCACTGCCTGCCCGGCAACCACGACGAGGCGCTGGCCGCGCGCGCGGCGCTCTCCGGCCCGCCGTTCGTGCACGACTTCGCGCGCCGGTACGAAGACTGGCTGTTCGTGATGCTCGACAGCACAATCCCCGGCGAGCACGGCGGGCACTTGCGGCTCGAGGAGCTCGCCCGCCTCGACGCCGCGCTCGCCGGCCAGCCCTCCGCGTTCGCCCTCGTCTGCCTGCACCACCACCCGGTGCCGCACGGCAGCCGCTGGCTGGACGAGCTGATGCTCGACAACGCGCCGGAGTTCTTCGAGGTCCTCGACCGCCACCCCGGCGTGCGCGCGGTCGCCTGGGGGCATACGCACCAGCCCTACGACGGCAACCGCGGGCGCATCCGGCTGATGGGAACGCCCTCCACCTGCATGCAGTTCGCGCAGAATGCGGACGAGTTCGCCGTGGATTCGCGTCCCCCGGCCTACCGCTGGCTCACGCTGGACGCGAAAGGCGACGTCGAGACGGGCGTCGAATGGGTGGAAGCGGATGCCTGACTTCGGCAGGGCGGCAGCGGCCGCGATCCTCCTCCTCGCAGCAGGCCAGGCCGCCGCCGAACCTGCGCTCTGGGAAGTGACGGGCGGCCGCAGCACCGTCTACCTCTTCGGGTCCGTGCATCTCCTGCCCGAGGGCGGGTTCGCCGTCCAGGGGGACCTCGCTGACGCGCTCGACGACGCGGACAAGGTCTGCCTCGAGATCGACTCCGCGGCGACCGACGAGGCCGTGACCGCCTCGGTGACGCTCGCTCGCGCGGTGGACCCGGACGGCCGCGACCTCTTCGAGCTCCTCGGCGACGACGCGGAGCGCATCCGCGAGAAGGCGGCGGACGCCGGCATCGACCTGGATGCGCTCGCGATGTTCGAGCCCTGGTTCGCGGGCATGATGGTCTCCGTGCTGGCCCTGCAGTCGCACGGCTACGATGCGCAGCACGGCGTGGAGCAGCTGGTCGAGGCGGAAGCGCGGAAGGACGGCAAGGCGGGCTGCGGCCTCGAGACGATCGACGGGCAGCTCGGCATCCTCGACGGGCTTCCCGACGACCTCCAGAGGGAGATGCTGACGCAGGCGATCGACGAGGCCGGGAACATCGAGCGACAGATCGAGCCCATGCTGCAGGCCTGGCGCGACGGCGACGAGCGCGGCCTGGAGCGCAGCCTCCGGGAGGAATTCGACGGATACCCGGACCTGGCGGACGCGCTGATTTACGACCGCAATGCCCGCTGGGCGGACCAGGTGGACGAGATGCTGAGGGGCGACCAGGACGTGCTGCTCGTCGTCGGCGCGATGCACCTCGTCGGCGACCGGGGTCTGCCCGCGCTGCTCGGCGAGCGCGGCTACACCGTGCAGAGGCGCTGACACGCCATGTCGCTCTTCGAGGAAGCGAGCCGCTGCATCGCGGGCGGCGTCAATTCCCCGGTGCGCGCGTTCCGCGGCGTCGGCGGCGAGCCCCTGTTCATCCGCCGCGCGCGCGGGGCCCACGTCGAGGCCGAGGACGGGCGGCGCTACACCGACTACGTCGGGTCCCGGGGGCCGATGATCCTCGGCC
>DASSUY010000071.1:0-4468 GCA_035706525.1 Steroidobacteraceae bacterium | reverse complement strand
CGCCGCCAGCGCGCGCGGCGGCACCGGCCCCCGCGGCCGCGCCCGCCGGCCTGCCGACGCGCGATGCCGCGGCCGACCGCGGCGAGGTCGCGCGCGTCGATGCCGACCTGCTGGACAGCATGCTGAACGTCGCGGGCGAGGTCAGCATCAGCCGCGCGCGTCTCGAGCAGCAGGTATCGTCCATCGACTTCAACCTCGCCGAGCTCGGCCGGGTGGTCCAGCGCCTCAAGGACCAGCTGCGCAAGCTCGAGATCGAGACCGAGGCGCAGATCCTGCACCGCCACGTGGATTCGGGCACGCGCCGCGACGACTTCGACCCGCTCGAGCTCGACCGCTACTCGTCGATCCAGCAGTACTCGCGCGCGCTCGCCGAGACGTCCTCCGACGTCGCGAGCCTGCAGGGCCTGCTCGTGACGCAGGCGCGCGAGGTGCAGAACCTGCTGACGCAGCAGGGCCGCATCGTCTCCGAGCTGCAGGGCGGCCTCATGCGCACGCGCATGGTGCCGTTCCAGCGGCACGTGCAGCGCCTGACGCGCATCGCGCGCCAGGCCGCAAACGAGACCGGCAAGAAGGTGGAGGTCCGCATCACGGGCGCCGCCGGCGAGCTCGACCGCCAGGTCCTCGAGAGGATGCTGGCGCCCTTCGAGCACATGCTGCGGAACGCGATCGTGCACGGCATCGAGGCGCCCGAGGCGCGGCGTGCGGCGGGCAAGGCCGAGACCGGGGTGATCGACGTCAACCTGCGGCGCGAGGGCTCCGAGGTCGTCATCACCGTCGCGGACGACGGCGCGGGCGTCAACCTGAAGCTCGTGCGCGATCGCGCCATTTCGCTCGGCCTCACGACGCCGAAGCAGGAGCTCTCCGACGAGCAGGCGCTGCAGCTGATCCTGGAGCCCGGGTTCTCGACCGCGGGCAAGGTGACGCAGTCCGCGGGCCGCGGCGTCGGCATGGACGTCGTCGCGACCGAGATCAAGAAGCTGGGCGGCTCCCTGTACACGGAGACCTGGGCCGGCAAGGGCACGCGGTTCACCGTGCGCCTGCCGTTCACGCTCGCGATCAGCCAGGCGCTGGTCACGCGCGTCGGCGACGAGCTGTTCGCGCTGCCGCTGCCGACCGTCGAGGGCGTCGTGCGCGTCCCGCGCTCCGAGGTGCTGCGCCACCTCGCCGAGGAGGCCGCGAGCTTCGAGTACGGCGGCCAGAAGTACCGCTTCCAGCACCTCGCCAGCTTCATCGGCGGGACGCCCTCGTCGATGCCCGAGCACGACGTCGCGGTGCCGGTGATCCTCGTCCGCGCGGGCGAGCACTCGACCGCCATCGTGACCGACGAGCTGATCGGCAGCCGCGAGATCGTCGTGAAGACGGTGGGACCGCAGATCTCGGGCATCCGCGGCATCTCCGGTGCGACCATCCTCGGCGACGGTCGCATCTGCATCATCCTCGACATCGGCGCGCTCGTGCGCTCCGAGTGGCGGCACAAGCCGGCGGCGGGCCTGCGCATCCCGGCGCCCGCGCCCCAGGCCGACCGGCGGATCTTCGCGCTGGTGGTCGACGACTCGATCACCGTCAGGCGCGTGACGCAGCGCCTGCTCGAGCGCAACGGCATGCGGGTCGTGACCGCGAAGGACGGCCTCGAGGCCGTCTCCGTGCTGCAGGACGAGGTGCCGGACGTGATCCTGCTCGACATCGAGATGCCGCGCATGGACGGCTACGAGGTCGCCTCGCACGTGCGCAACGACGTTCGCCTCAAGGACGTGCCGATCGTCATGATCACCTCGCGCGTCGGCGAGAAGCACCGCGCGCGCGCGATAGAGCTCGGCGTCAATGAATACCTCGGCAAGCCCTACCAGGAGGGCCAGCTCCTGCAGGCCATTGAGCCGCTCGTGCGGCGGGCGGCGCCGTGAACGCGGAGCAGGAGCTCTACGGGCTGCTGGTGCCGCTGCTCGACGAGCGCCTCTTGGTGCCGCGCGCCTGCGTCGCCGAGGTGACGAGCTTCCAGCCGCTGCAGGAGATGCCGGGCGCGCCGCCCTGGTACCTCGGCATCCAGTCCTGGAACGGCCGCGGCGTGCCGGTCGTGTCCTTCGAAGGCGCCTGCGGCAAGCGCATTCCCGTCACCGGCAGCCGCACGCGCATCGTCATCTTCACCTGCCTCGGCCAGAAGCTGCCGGCCGGGCATTTCGGCATCGCGACCCAGGGATTCCCGCAGCTCGTGCGCGTCAGCCCGCAGGTCATCGCAGCCGACGGCTCGCGTGCCTTCCCCGGGCGCTCGCCCGTCCTCTGCCAGGTGCGGATGGTGAACGAGCTGCCGCTGATCCCCGACCTCGAGCGCCTCGAGGAGATGATCGCGGACGAGACGACCGTCACCGCGGCGTAGAAAAGGGGACAGGCACATTTAAAGAGGAAAAGGGGACGCTCACCTTTTGTCGCGGCGGTTCCCGCAAAAAGGTGAGCGTCCCCTTTTCCTCTTTAAATGTGCCTGTCCCCTTTCAGTCCGGGTATGCCGTCGTGCTGAGCAGCGCGAGCGCCGCCTCGCGCGAGTCGAGGCGTGTGTGCTGCACGACGACCGGCACGTCCGACTCGATCACGCTCGCGAAATCGGTGCCGCGCGGCACGGCCTCCGGCTCGCGCAGGTCGTTGAAGCGCAGATGTAGCGTCCGCTCCGCCGGCACGACCAGCCGGAACGGCCCGGCCGGCGCCCGGTCGGCGAAGTACACCGTGACCGTCACGTTCGCATCGCGCCCGCCGGCGTTCAGGATGCAGGCCGTCTCGTGGCTTTCGAGGTCCCGCCCGCGGCCCGTGCTGTAGGGCGGGATATAGCCCTCCGCGATCGCCCAGCGTCGCCGCCCGATCGCGCGGCTCACGAGGCGCGCCCCCGCGCCGGCGCGACGAATCCCCCGACGCGCCCGGTCCGTCGCTCGCGCTCGACGCGCGCATCGCGCCCGAACGGATGTCCGCCGAAGCCGTGGCGCATCATCGCGATCGCGCGCGCGGCGTCGCCGTGCCGGTCGCGCGACGCGATGAGCTGCATGACCGACTGGGCGATCACCGGCACCGGTACCTCGAGCCGCATGGCGTCGTCGACCAGCCAGTTCACTTCGCCGGTGTCGTCCACGATCGGCGGCACGCCGAGCCCGCCCTGGCGGCGGTACTGCGCCTCGAGCAGGTCGAGGAGCCAGGAGCGGATGACCGAGCCGTGGCGCCAGCAGGCGAGGACGTCGCCGATCGAAAGCCGCGACGGATGGCTCGCGAGCAGCGCGACCCCTTCGCCGATCGCCTGCAGCATCCCGAACTCGATGCCGTTGTGGACCAGCTTGACGAAGTGGCCGGTGCCGGGCCCGCCGGCATGCACGTAGCCGCCGGGCACCGCGAGGCGCTTCAGGATCGGCGCGAACTGCCGGACGCCGCGCGCACGGCCGCCGGCCATGAAGCAGGCGCCGCTCGTCGCGCCCTCGACGCCGCCCGAGGTGCCGACGTCGATGAAATCGATGCCGTGGCGCGCGAGCGCCGCCTCGCGTCGGATGGAGTCGCCCCAGTAGGAGTTGCCGCCGTCGGCGATGACGTCGCCGCGCGCGAGCAGGGCGGCCAGGTCCCCGAGCAATTCGTCGACCACGGGCCCCGCCGGCACGTAGAGCAGGATGCGGCGCGGCCGCGGCAGGCGGCGGCAGAGCTCGGCGAGGCTCCTTGCGCGCCGGAAGCCCGCGCCGATGCGCGGCCCCGGTCCCTGCGCGTAGCCGACGACGCCGAGGCCCCTGCGCACGGCGAGGCGCGCGAGGTTGCCGCCCATGCGGCCGAGGCCGACGATTCCGAACGTGCTGCTGCTCACGGGATTCCGGGACTGCTGCAGGTACGACGCCCCGTCCTGCGGATCGTTCGCGGCCCGGCGCGCGCTGCCGCGGACCGCGGCGCCGTCCGTCAGCCGAAGTCGCCCGCGACCGACTGCAGGACCGCGATCGCGGCGATCGCGGCGGTCTCACTGCGCAGCACCCGCGGCCCGAGGCTGCAGGGGTGGAAGCCCGCGGCGACAGCGGCGGCGACTTCAGCATCCTCGAGCCCGCCCTCCGGCCCGACCAGCAGCTCGATTGCGCGGGCGCCGCGCGCGGCCGCAGCGAGCGCGACCGGCGCGCCCGGCGTCAACACCGCGCGAAACCCGTCCGCGGCAGGCGTCGACAGCGCGTCGGCGAGCGGCCGCGGCTCGCCGACGGCCGGCAGCCGCCCGCGGCCGCACTGCTCGCAGGCGGCGACGACGATGCCGCGCCAGTGCTCGAGCTTGCGCGCCCCCGATTCGCCGCCGACCTTCACCACGCTGCGCGCCGTCGCGACCGGGTGGATCGCGGCGACGCCGAGCTCGGTCGCCTTCTGCACGACGAGGTCCATGCGTTCCGCGCGCGCGATGCCCTGCAGGAGCGTCAGCGCGAGCGGCGACTCCGCGCGCGCGGCCTGGCGGGCGCCGACCTCGGCCTCGACCGTGCCG
>DASSUY010000070.1:0-2132 GCA_035706525.1 Steroidobacteraceae bacterium | reverse complement strand
CGTCCTGCGACTGCGTGACGCCCTTGCGCCAGGCGAGGTACGCGGGCTCGGGCACGGAGAGCGCGCGCAGCCGGTCCGTCGCCTTGCGCGCGGCGGTTTCGCCGAGCGGGATGGTCTCCGGCAGGCGGTCGAAGTCCGCCGTGCCGATGTCGCCCATCGGCACGTTGATCAGGATGTCGCGCTCCGTCAGCGTCGCGAGCTGCGCCTTCTCGTTGACCTCGAACATGACGTCCATGCTGCGGGAGAGGAGCTGCGTGGCCTGCACGAGCTTCTCCCGCGTGGGCGCGGGCTCGACGAGGTTCACGACGATCACGACGTCGGCGCAGGTCGCGCGCGCGACGTCGATGGGGATGTTCCGCACCATCCCGCCGTCGGACAGGATCCAGGGATCCAGCACGACGGGCGAGAACGCGCCCGGGATCGCCATGCTGGCGCGCATCGCGGTCGCGATGTCGCCGTGGTCCAGGACGACCATGTCGCCGGTCAGCATGTCGGTCGCGACCGCGCGGAACGGGATCGGCAGCTCGTTGAAGTCCGCGACCGTCCGCGCGCGGGCCACGTAGCCGCGCAGGAGGTCGTCGATCGAGCTGGAGTCGGCGAGCCCGCTCGGCGTCACCACCTTGCCGTCGATGAGCCCCATCTGCACGTTGGAGCCGCCTTCCAGCGACAGCCGCTTCTGCTCGATGGGCTCGAGCTTCCGCCGGCCGGCGCCGCCGATCACCGTGGCCCAGTCGATGCCGCTCACGAACTTCTCGATCTGCGAGGCGGGCTGGCCGGTCGCGTAGCCCGCGCCCACCAGGGCGCCGATGCTGGTGCCCGCGATGCAGTCCACCGGGACGTGCAGTTCCTCGAGCACCTTCAGCGCGCCGATGTGCGCGCCGCCCTTCGCGCCGCCGCCGGCGAGCACGAGGCCGATCCGCGGGCGCTGCTGCGCCGCCGGCGCCTGCGCGCCGGCGTCGGGGACGGACAGGCCGAGCGCGGCGGCCAGCGTGACGAGGATGGGCGCCGCGCCGAAACGAACGATGTTCATGGTTTCACCTGTCCGCGCCATCGGACGAGCGCGCGCACGAGCGCGGCGTCCTCCGGGGAGTCCGCGAGGATGACCGGGGAGCCGATGCCGAGGCGGGTGGCGGCTTCCGCCACGCGCCGGGCGCCCGTCAGGAGCGCCGTAGAATGCAGCAGCTCGCGGCAGCGCGGCGTCACGATGCCGACGAGCGCCTCGAGCAACTCGATGCTGGTCGCGGTGTAGGCGCCGATGCCGCCCTGGCGCCAGAGCGCCTCGACCTCGGCCTTGCGCTCCTGCGAGGGATAGGCGGTCTCGCGCGTGTACACCTCGGCGTACTGGACCTGCGCGCCGCGCGCGACGAGCGTGTCGCGGATGAGCACGCGGCCGCCGGTGCCGCGCACGATCAGCACGCGCTTGCCCGCCATGTCCGCGAGCTGCGGCAGGGCGAGCAGGGCTTCGCTGTCGGCGCCTTCCTCCGGCATCAGCGAAACGCGGTATCCGGCCGCATTCAGCGCGGCCGCGGTCGCCTGGCCGACGGCGGCGATCGGCAGGTCCCGCCGCTCGCCGAGGAGTTCCGCGCCGAAGCGCACCGCGTTCGCGCTCACGAAGATCGCGAGGTCGTAGCGATCCGCCGGCCCGACGGCCGCGCGGACCGCCGCGCGGTCGGGCCGGGGGCGGATGTCGAGCGCGGGGTAGCGCACCGCCGTGCCGCCTTCGGCCTCGATGAGCTGGCAAAGGTGCTCGGCCTGGTGCTCCGGCCGGGTCACCAGGACGCCGATGCCGGTCAGGGCCTTCACAGCAATTCCCCGGCGCCGGCCGCGAGCAGGCGCTGCGCGAGCTCGGCGCCGATCGCGGAGGCCTCGTTCACGGCTCCTGCGACCGCGTCCACCAGGATGCGCGAACCGTCCGCCGCGCCCGCGAGGCCGGAGAGCCGGAGCTTGCCGCCGTCGACGATGGCGTGGGCGGCGATTGGCGACTGGCAGCCGGCGCCCAGCGCGGCCGCGAAGCCCCGCTCGGCGTCGAGGGCCGCGCGCGTCGGCGTATGCTCGAGCGCGGCCGCCAGCGAGCGGACGTCCGCCCGGTCCGCTCGGCACTCGATGCCGATGATTCCCTGGCCGGCGGCGGG
>DASSUY010000069.1:0-19838 GCA_035706525.1 Steroidobacteraceae bacterium | reverse complement strand
CGCGCTCGGCGGCTTCTTGAACTGGGGCCTGTCGGCTGCAGCGGCGGGACCGCCGGCCACCATCGTCGCCGCGACCGCGGCGAGCAGGCCCAGGAGTGAACGCATCGCTAAGCTCCCCTTTGTCTTTTACGGGGGGCTACGAAAAAGGCTCAAACACCGGAGAAAAGCGCGCTTCCTGCTCGCGAGCGAGTGATGGATACGGCTCCCTGCGTTGTGCTTCTACCGTTTCCGCTGATCCCCGCCCTGTTGTTTACAAGAGAAGACCGTCGTTTACAACCCATGAAGGGCCGCATTACGTTCAATCGGGCGAAAAAAAAATCTCAGCGCAACGGGTGCGCTGCAAAAGCAAGATCGGCCACCGGCCGGCCGCCGATCAAGTGCTCCTGTACGATGCGATCGATGTTTTCCGGCGTCGCGCGGCGATACCAGGTGCCTTCCGGATAGACGAGGAGGATCGGTCCCTCGCGGCAGATCCGCAGGCAATCGACTTTCGTGCGCAGGACGCCGCCGACGGATCCGGAGAGGCCGGCTTCGCGCAGACGCTTCTTGAGGTGTCGCCAGGACGCCTCGGCCTCCTCCTTCGGCGCGCAGTCGCCGTGCGTGCAGAGGAAGACGTGCCGCGTCGAGCCCGCGAGCCCGATCTTCTCGAGCGCGGCCTCGACCGTCGGCGACTTCGGCTTGTCGGATTCCGGGTTCAAATCGCCGCCTCGTCCATCTCGCTCGTGCGGATGCGGACGACGCGCTCGATCGGCGTGACGAAGATCTTGCCGTCGCCGACCTTGCCGGTCTTCGCGGCGTTGTTGATCGCCTCCGTCACCTGGTCGACGAGGTCGTCGCGCACGGCGACCTCGATGCGCGTCTTCGGCACGAAGTCGACGACGTACTCCGCGCCGCGGTAGAGCTCCGTGTGGCCGCGCTGGCGGCCGAAGCCCTTCACCTCCGTGACCGTCATGCCGGAGATGCCGATCTCGGAGAGCGCCGCGCGGACGTCGTCGAGCTTGAAGGGCTTGATGATGGCGGTGACGAGCTTCATCGCGGGCTCCAGGCTGCGGCGGTCCCGCCCCTGATTCTACGGATTTGCGGCGATTAAGGCGCGGGCCGGCGCGGCGGCGCGCCGATAGCGTGTCGGCTGCCGGCGGGATTGCCGGCAAAAGGAGACCGCCATGGAGAGGCCCGCCTGCCGCCGCCGATTCCTGCCCGCCATTGCGGCCCTGCTGCTCGCCGCCGCATGGCCCGCCGCGGCGGGCATCGGGCGCACACCCGGCTTTGCCGACGTGTCGGAGGACGGCGAGGCCCTGTACACGATCCCGATCACGCTGCCGCCGGGCACCAACGGCATGACGCCCGAGCTGGCGCTCGCCTACCGGCATCGGACGCGCAGCGGTCCGCTGGGCGTCGGCTGGGCGATCAGCGGGCTTTCGCGGATTTCACGCTGCGCGCAGAACGTCGCGCAGGACGGCAGGGCACGGCCGGTGCGCTGGGACGGCGGGGATCGCTTCTGCCTCGACGGCCAGCGCCTCGTCAACGTGTCGAACGCCGATTACGGCGCGCCGAACTCCGAATACCGCACCGAGATCGAGTCGTTCTCGCGGGTCCGCGCCATTACCGGCGCTTCCACCAACGGCCCGATGTCGTTCACCGTCGAGAACGCCGACGGGCGCATCCTCGAGTACGGCGCGACGAACGACTCCCGCATCGACAACGCAAAGGGCGCATCCACGCTCGCGGCATTCGCCTGGACGCTCAACCGCATCCGCGATCGCTCCGGCAACGTCATCGACTACCGCTACACGGAGAATACGGCGAGTCGATCGAACCGCATCTCGGCGATCCTCTACAACGCGAATCCGGGCAAGGGCATCGCCGCATCGCATGAAGCGCGCTTCGTATACGACGGGGATCGGCTCGCGACCCTCGAGATCCGTTACCTCGGAACCGTACTGCGACGATACGAGCTCAGTTACGAATCCGCCTTGACCGGTGGCGGGCGCAGCCGCCTCGCGTCCGTCCGGGAATGCGCGGGATCGGGCCCGGACTGCCTCGCCCCGACGGACTTCACGTGGACGGAGCCCGGCCCGGGCTTCGGGCCGGTGACGGCATTTGCGACGCAGGCACCGGGCTATCCGACCACCGTGATCGGACGCGACTGGAACCTCGCGGACCTCAACGGCGACGGGCGGACCGACTACCTGTGGCGCGCGGGTGCCGCTGCGGCGTCGCTGACGCTGCGCTTTCGCCTGAGCATGCCCGACGGCGGCATCGGCCCCATGGTCGACACCGGCCAACCGGCGTCGTCGGCGATCGGGCGGATCTTCGACGCCGACGGCGACGGATGCGCGGACGTACTCAACATGACGCCCGCCGGATTCACGATCTCGCGCGGCGGCGCGGCCGGCCTCGGCGCCGCCGCCGCGACCGGCATAGCCCGGCCCGAAGGGTTGCTCGACTACCGCGGAGCGGACCTGAATGGCGACGGCCTCGGCGACATCGCGTGGTCCGAGAACCGGCACCCGGACGGAAACTCGCTGCGGGTCCAGGCCAGGTTCGGCCGCGCCGGCGGCGGCTTCGGGCCGGAAGTGACGCTCTACTCCCAGTTTGCGGCCCACGGCAATGCGACTGCCTGGGGCGGCGGGTTCCTCGGCAGCCCCGGCGACCGGATCGACTTCGACGGGGACGGCGCCGAGGACCTCCTGCTCGACGAGACGTATTCGTTTGCGCGCATTTCCGCGACTGGCTACGGGATCGAGCTCTTCGACGAACAGCCCCAGGCCCCGGTCCTGCTCGATTTCGACGGGGACGGCTGCACGGACTTCGCCTATCCGCATGTCGGTTCCCGCTCCTACCGGATTCGCCGCAGCCAATGCACGATCGCGGCCGCGCCCATGGACCTGCAGGGTCCCGCGTGGACCGGGTCCGCGGAGATGCTCTCGCTCGACTGGAACGGCGACGGGCTCGACGACCTGCTCGTGCGCGGTTCGTCCCGCTGGCTGGTCGCTACGTCGCGCGGCGACACGGCCAGCGCATTCCTCGACACCGGTGCTGCGCACGAAAACGCGCCGGCACTCGCGGGCCGGGACCTCGACGGCGACGGGCTCGACGACATCGCGACCTTCACGACCACGCAGCTGCGCGCGCGCTATCGGAACGGCCCCGTCCCCGACCTGCTCAAGACCGCCCGGGACGGCTTTGGCGTCAGCGCGACATTCTCGTATGCCCCTCTCACGACCCCGGGCGTTCACGAGCAGGACGATTCCGCCGCCTGGCCGGAGCAGGACACGCAGTCGGGAGAACCCGTCGTCGCCGCGCTCGCCACCACCGATGGCAGCGGCACGGGCAGCACATCGACCGCGAGCTTCCGCTACGAAGGACAGCGGCGGAATGTGCAGGGGCGCGGATCGCTCGGCTTCCGGAAGTTCGTGCGCACGGACGGACCGTCCGGCGCCGGCATCGCGACGGAGTTGAGGCGGCGCCAGGATTTTCCGTTCACCGCGCTGCCGGACTCCGTCGTGGTGCGGGATCCGTCGGGTACGCCGCTGTCATCCATCGGTTACCGCTGGTCCGTGCTGAGCCTCGGCGCCGCTTCGTCGCTTCGCCTCCATCCATGGCCGTCGAGGATCACGACGCGTCACTACGAGGCGGGCGGCGCGATGGCGGGCCGGGAACTCACCCAGACCGTGCGCACGATCGCTGCGATCGACCCGGCCTCCGGCATCGCCATCGACTCGACGACGTCGTCGACCGAGGTGGCGGGCGGGGCGAATTCCGGCTCGACGTCGACGATGCGCGTCCTGCATACCGCAGTCCTCAACGACACCGCGAACTGGTGCCTCGGCCGGTCCCAGGCCGTCGAAGTGTCGGCCAGCCACAGCCTGCCCGGCGGCGAATCGCGCACGCGCGATGCCGACCAGTCCTGGGATCCCGTGCTCTGCCGGCCGACGCGCATTCGCCTGATGCCGGGCATCGCCGCCTCCCGGGTCACCCATGACCTGAGCTACGACGGCTTCGGCAACCTTGCGCGCGAGAAGGTGACCGGCGGAGGGATGACGGCGCGTTCGGTGTCCGTCTCCTGGGGCGCAGGGGGGCAGCTGCCCGAGCGGATCACGGACCCGCTCGGCATGGTGACCCGGCTTTCCTGGGACGCAGGCCGCGGACTTCAGGTGAGCCTCACCGACCCGAACGGCCTCGTCACCCGCTGGGACTACGACGCCTTCGGGCGCCCGCAGCGCGAGACGCTTCCGGACGGCACCGCGACGCTGTGGCTGCGCAAGGCCTGCGGCGGCGCCTGCGACGCGCGCGCGCGTTACCGCTTTGGCCGCCAGGAGCTGGATGCGTCGGGGGTCGCGCAGCTCACGAACTGGCTGTACGTGGATCAGTTCGAGCGCGCGGTGAGCTTCGAGCTGCAGCAGCCCGGAGGCGCGATGTCGGTCTCGGCGCTCACCTTCGACGCACGCGGCAACCCGGTCAGCCATGAACTTCCCCATTGGAAAGGGAGCGCAGCCGCAGGCCGTTTCGCCTACGAGTACGACATCCTCGGGCGACCGACGGCCGAGAAGCTGCTCGAGTCTTCAGGCAACGTGAAGCGCGAGTCGTCCGCTTCCTGGCAGGGACTCGCCGTGGTGCACGTCGATCCCCTCGGGCGCGCGACGACGGCCACACGCCTCGCCTGGGGGCCGCTTGCGGAGGTCGCCGACGCGCTCGGCGGCCGCACGCGCTATGAGTACGACGCGTTCGGCGCCGTCGTGCGGGTGCGCGACGCGGCGAACGACGTCGTCGCGACCGTCGGCTACGACTCGCGGGGATTCAAGACTTCGACGACGGACGCGGACCGCGGCGCCTGGACGTGGTCCCGCAACGCCCTCGGCGAAGTCACCGCCGTAAGGGATGCCAGGGGCCAGCAGACGCTCTTCGAATACGACGCGCTGGGCCGCGTGACCAAACGCACGGCCCCCGACGGGGTCTCGAGCTGGACCTGGGGCGGGACACCGTCATCCTGGAACGTCGGCAGGCTGTTCTCGATCTCGAGCCCGGGATACTCCGAGACTTTCCGCTACGACTCCGCCGGGCGACCGTCGGTGCAGACGGTGACCGCCGACGGCAGCCATCGATTCACGTATGCGTACAACGGCTTCGGCCTGCTCGACACGATCACTTTCCCGCCGGCGGATGGCGCGGGCGCCCTCCGGCTGCGATACGAGTACGACGCCGGTCGCGTCGTTCGCATCGGCGATGCGGCGACGGCGGGCGCCTGGCTCTGGACGCTGAATGCGGTCGACGCCGGCGGTCGCGCGCTCGACGAGTCGCTCGGTAGCGCGGTCCGCGTCTTCAGCGGCTTCGCGCCCGTCGGCGGCGAGCTCGAGTATCGCCAGGCGGTCACCGGCACGGGCGCCCGCCGCCAGGACCTCACCTATGACTGGGATGCCGCCGGAAATCTTTCTTCGCGGCGGGACCTCGCGCAGGGCCTGACCGAGGACTTCCGTTACGACGCGCTCGACCGCCTGCTGCAGTCGCGGCGCAACGGCAGCGTCAACCTCGAGCTCGACTACGACCCCCTCGGCAACATTCGCCGCAAGTCCGGCATCTGCGCGGGAACCTCCCCGTGCTATGCCTACCACGCCACCCGTAAGCATGCAGTCGTGACGGCCGGCACGGCTTCCTATGCCTACGACGCCAACGGCAACATGACGAAACGCGCCGGTGCCGCCATCGCCTGGAGCAGCGACAATCGGCCGGTCTCGATCGCGCATGCGAGTGGCAGCGCAAGCCAGTTCTCCTACGGCCCCGACGGCAACCGCTGGAAGCAGCTCGCGACCGACGCGGCATCGTCCGAGACGACCGTCTATGCCGGCGGGGTGTTCGAGCGATCGACGCGCGGCAACCTCACCACCTCGCGCCACTTCGTCAGCGTGCCGGGCGGCGTCGCGGTGCTCCTGCGCTACAGCGACGGCACGCCACCGGCCACGCGCTTCCTGACGCTCGACCACCTAGGCAGCACCGACCGCGTCCTCGACGCAGCCGGCAACGTCGTCGCGTCCGCGAGCTTCGGCCCGTTCGGCGAGCGCCGAAAGGCCGCCTGGACCGGCGTGCCGACTGCCGGCGAGCTGGCGCAGCTCGCCGCGGTGACCCGCGACGGCTTCACGGGCCACGAGCAACTCGACCACCTCGCACTCATCCACATGAATGGCCGCGTCTACGACCCTGCGCTCGGCCGCTTCATCAGCGCCGACCCGTACCTCGCACCGCCCTGGGATGGCCAGGGCCTCAATCGCTACGCGTACGCACTGAACAATCCGCTCGCCTACACCGACCCGAGCGGCTTCGACGCCATCCCTTGCGCGACCAGTCCCGAAGGCCATTGCGCGCAGGTCACGGTGATCGGCGTCACCTGGGCGCAGTACATGCGCGCCTTCGGCGGGTCCCACTCGTCGGAAATTGCGAGCGCGCTCGAGCGCGACCCCTGCGGGCAGAACGGCAGCGCCCTCGCCTGCGCGATGCAGTCCGGCCAACTGCTGCCGCCGTCGAGCATCGTGCTGACGGTCGGCGACCGGCCGGATCCGACGCTTCCCGGCAGCGGCGTCGCAGATGCCGTCCAGGGCTTCGCCGCACGCGCGGCAAATATCGCCATCGGCTCGTCGCCAGTCGCGATGCTGTTCGGCTCGGACCCGGATTTCGAGTACTTCAGCGTGCCCGACAGCGAAGCCGGGCAGGCCGGCGCGATTGCCGGCGCGACCGCCTGGTTCGCGGGGGGCTTCGCCGGCGTTTTCCGCAAGCTGGGGCAGGAAGTCGTCGCGCGCACGCCCAGCCAGGTTGCGCGCGGGTTCCAGGGAACCCGGAAATACCCTCACATAGACCGGTTCAAGGACATCACGCTGAAGAAGGGCACGCTGCTCTACTCCGGCTTTCCGGGGCAGAGTGCGTTCTATACAACCGCCCGCGCCCTGCAGCGCTCTGACGGCGGCGCGACTGCGCTGTGGCGCGGCCTGCAGGTTGCCAAGCACCAAACCTATCCCCCGCGCAGCCGCATGGCCGTCTACGAGGTGTTGGAAGACACGCCAGCCGCCTTCGGCATGGCGCGCGCCAATTACCAGAACGGCGCTGGAGGCTACCCGCAGATCGTAGTACCGTCGTATCAATCCTCCCTGCGCTACCTCTTCGATTTCGCCCTCGGGCCCTGACATGAAGATCGACACGGCGGACGGTTCGCTGAGCTTCGCCCGCGGAGTGGTTCGCAGCGGGCAGTCGCGCAACGAGTTTCTCGCGACCAGTCTCGGCGGTTCTGCTCGACAGGAATTGATCAACGAGGAGTGGTGGCACCTGCACGTCAAGCCCGAGCCCGGCTTGCACGCAAACGTGCTTTTTCGCGGCGACCGGCTGCACCAGGTCTACGTCCTGATGGAAATCCCGTCCGACCAGCACAATGAATGGACCGAGGCGAATGAGATGGAGCGCAAGGCCGCGCATGACCGCTGGCTCCGCCGGAATCTCGGCGAGCCGCCCTATGAATACGGCTGGGGATCGGTCAGCTCCGAGTTCGACGCAAAAGGCTGCGTCAGTGAGATAATCGTCAGCTATGCAAGCTGACAGGGATCGTGCCGTCTCCCACGACGGCGACATCGTCAGGATCGACGGCAAGGCGCTGCGCATGGACCACATGGTCCGCGACGCCTTCTGGGCCGGCGGCCAGGCCGTCGTGCTGCTGGACCCCGGCAGCTTCCTCGACGAGCCGGGCGGGGCGCGGAAGCGCCCCCGGGACCCGCTCAAGAACCTCCGCGCCTACGCGCCCTCGGGCGAGCTCGCCTGGGAGGCGGAGCAGCCCGAGCACGACGACCACTACTACCTGATCGAGAGCCGCGACCCCCTGGTCGCCCTCTCCTTCTCCGCCTACCGCTGCGACCTCGACCTCGCGAGCGGGCGCATCCTCGCGAAGACGAAGCTGAAATAGCGGGGCGCCCATGCAGGACACCATCGTCGTCGCGGGAGGCGGCCACGCCGCGGCCCAGGTCGTGGACAGCCTGCGGCGCGACGGCTTCAGCGGGCGGCTCGTGATGGCCTGCGGGGAGCCCGTGATCCCCTACCAGCGCCCGCCGCTCTCCAAGAAGTACCTGGCCGGCGAGCTCGACGCGGAGCGCCTGCCGATCCGCCCCGCGAGCTTCTACGAGGGGATCCACTGCGAACTCGTGCTCGGGAACCCCGTCGTCTCGATCGACACGCGCGGCCACTCGGTCACGCTCGCCGACGGCGGCAAGCTCCCGTACGGCAAGCTCGTGCTCGCGATCGGCGGCCACGCGCGGCCGCTGCCGATCCCGGGCTCGCAGCTCCCCGGCATCCACGTGCTGCGCACGATGGCCGACGTGCAGGCGATCCGCGCCCGCGTCGCGCCGGGCGTGCGCGTCGCGATCGTCGGCGCCGGCTACATCGGCCTCGAGTGCGCGGCGACCTTCCGGAAGCTCGGCCTCGACGTCACCGTGATCGAGATGATGGACCGCGTGATGTGCCGCGTGGTCGCGCCCGAGATGAGCCGCTTCTACCACGCGGAGCACGCCGCCCACGGCGTGAACGTGCTGACCGACCGCCGCGCGCGCGCCTTCCTCGGCGACGACAGCGTGCACGCCGTCGAGTGCACCGATGGCACTCAGGTGCCAGCCGACCTCGTGATCGTCGGAATCGGCCTCGTGCCGAACTGCGCGCTCGCGGAGTCGGCGGGGATCCGCTGCGAGGACGGCATCGCCGTGGACGAGCACTGCCGCACGAGCGACCCGGACGTGTACGCGATCGGCGACTGCTGCAGCCACCCGAGCCCGCGCTACGGGCGGCGCGTGCGCCTCGAGTCCGTGGACAACGCCTTCGAGCAGGCGAAGTCGGCCTCCGCCAACATCTGCGGCAAGCCGACGCCGCACGACAAGACGCCGTGGTTCTGGTCCGACCAGTACGAACTGAAGCTGCAGATCGTCGGACTATCGCAGCATTATGACAGCGTCGTCCTGCGCGGCGACCCGGCGACGCGCTCGTTCAGCTGCTGCTACCTGCGCGGCGGCGAGCTGATCGCCGTCGACGCCGTGAACCACGCCAAGGATTTCATGGCGGCGCGCAAGCTCATCGCCGAGCGCGTGCGCCCCGATCCCGCGAAGCTCGGCGACGACGCGCTGGCGCTGCGCGACACCTTATAATGCGGAGTTGATGGACAAGATCGACGTCGTCGAGCGCGAGTTCCGCGCCATGCTCGCGAAGATGACCGGCGGCCTCGCGCCCGAGGATTACGGCGCGGCCTTCATGGACTGGTGGCTGAACCTCGCGAAGTCGCCCGAGAAGCAGGCCGAGCTCCAGCAGGCGGCCCTCAAGCAGGCCATGGACCTCTGGCGCTTCAATGCCGAGGCCGCGCAGGGCAAGCCGCTCGCCCCGAAGGAGACCGGCGACCGCCGCTTCGCGAACCCCGCCTGGCAGCAGTACCCCTTCAACGTCTGGGCGCAGGCCTTCCAGAACGGCCTCGCGCTGATCGAGCAGTCCGCGCGCGTGCCCGGCATGGAGCCGCGCAACGCCCGGCTCGTCGAGTTCGCCGCGCGCCAGGCCGCCGAGCCGCTCTCGCCCGCGAATTCCCCGCTCACGAACCCCGAGGTGCTGCAGCAGACGATCGCCGAGGGCGGCCAGAACCTCGCGCGCGGCTACAAGCACTTCCTGGACGACATCGAGCGCACGCTGACGGGCGGCGAGCCGCCCGGCACGGAGGAGTTCCGCGTCGGCGAGAAGGTCGCCGTCACGGAAGGCCAGGTCATCTACCGC
The DNA here is from genome assembly GCA_035706525.1 of Steroidobacteraceae bacterium. GTDB lineage: Bacteria > Pseudomonadota > Gammaproteobacteria > Steroidobacterales > Steroidobacteraceae > SCUD01. The sequence goes on along the minus strand of DASSUY010000069.1, from coordinate 10,064 downwards.
AACGAACTGATCGAGCTGATCCAGTACGCGCCGACGACGCCCGACGTCCACGCCGAGCCCGTGCTCATCGTGCCGGCCTGGATCATGAAGTACTACATCCTCGACCTCTCGCCGAAGAACTCGCTGGTCGCCTGGCTGGTGGACCAGGGCTTCACGGTGTTCATGATCTCCTGGAAGAACCCGACGGCCGCGGACCGCGCGCTCGGGATGGACGACTACCTGCGCAAGGGCGTCTACTCCGCGCTGGACGTCGTGAACGCCGTCGTCCCGGGGCGCGACATCCACGCGGTCGGCTACTGCATCGGCGGCACGCTGCTCGCGATCGCGGCCGCCGCGCTCGCCGAGTGGGGCGACACGCGGATCCGCGACGTCACGCTGTTCGCCGCGCAGACGGACTTCAGCGAGCCCGGGGAGCTGTCGCTCTTCATCAGCCCCGCGCAGATCGAGATGCTCGAGGCGATCATGCAGAAGGAGGGCGTGCTCGACTCGAAGCAGATGGGCGGTGCGTTCACCCTGCTGCGCGCGCACGACCTGCTGTGGCAGCCCGCGGTCAAGAGCTACCTGAAAGGCGAGCGCGACCGCCTGATCGACCTCATGGCCTGGAACGCCGACGGCACGCGCATGCCCTGCCGCATGCACACCGAGTACCTGAACGGGCTCTACCTCAACAACGACCTCGCCGAAGGCCGCTTCAAGGTCGAGGGCGAGCCGGTCTCCCTCAAGGACATCAAGGTGCCGATGTTCGTCGTCGGCACCGAGACCGACCACGTGGCCCCCTGGAAGTCCGTGTACAAGGCGAGCGGCCTCACCTCCTCGCCCGAGTTCACCTTCCTGCTGACGAGCGGCGGCCACAACGCCGGCATCGTGAGCGGCCCCGTCCACCCGAAGCGCCGCCACCGCGTCCGCACGCAGAAGGCCGGCGAGGCCCCGCTGCCCGCGGACGAGTGGCTGGCGCAGACCGAGCCGAAGCCCGGCTCCTGGTGGCCGACCTGGGCCGAGTGGCTGAAGGCCCACTCGAGCCCAGAGCGCGTCCCGCCGCCCGAGATGGGCGCTCCCGCGGCAGGCTATGCGCCCATCGCGGAAGCGCCCGGCGAGTACGTCCGCCAGCGCTGAGGCGTTCCCCCAGGCGGGTGCACGACGATCCCCGCTGGCGGCAACTCATGGTGGAGCCGCTCGGCGTCAAGTCCTGACCGGCGTCCACCGCGCGGACCGGCGCGCGTTCCGTTCGCCTGTCGCCTCGCCCTCGTAGGACATCGGCTGCGACGCAGGCAGTCCCTCGGGCTGCGGGTCGAGCGCGCGCAGGTTCAGCACGAAGAGCGGCTGGCCGCCCTCGTCCGTCACCGCACCGAGGTAGCCGCCGCAGCGGAGGCAGAAGACGAAGTCCGCGGTCTTCTGCCCGAAGCGGTAGCGCCCGACCTGCGAGGCGTCCGCGTGGATCCATCGCAGGGAGCCTTCCGGGTCCGAGGTGTACACCGCGGCGTGCTTCAGGCAGAAGCTGCACTGGCAGGCGCGCACGGGCCAGGCCTCGACGGGCTTCGCGGTGCGGTACTCGAAGCCCACCGCGCCGCAGTGGCAGCGCCCCGTCCAGGCCTTCATCGGCGCACGCTCGCGGGCAGCCGCTCGAACTCCGCGGTCTGCGGCATGGCGGCGAGCACCTCGCGCAGGTCCTCGGGCGGCGCGATGAGCTTTCGCGCCGCGAGGTCCATCCAGCCGCCTTCGCTCTGGACGCGCGCGGCGAGCCGCCCGTCCCCCTTCAGGATCTCGTTCACGAGCCGGTAGCGGGATCCGTCCTCCGACAGGCCCGCGAGCGCGAGCGTCACCGTGAGCGGCTCCAGCAGGCCGACCTCGAGGCGGTACTCGATCGATTCGCTGCGCAGCACCGGCCCGATCCGCCGCTTCGCGAACTCGGCGACCGGGAAGCCGTGCTGCATGAAGAAGCCCATGCGCGCGTCCACGCACTTGTTGAAGTAGGCGAAGTTGCCCATGTGCGCGTTCGCGTCCATGTCGGCCCAGGTCGCGACCGAGGCGATCGAGAAAGCCGGCGCCGTCATGTCCAGCAGTGGAAGTTCAGCTTGTTGCCGTCGAGGTCGCGGAAATACGCGCCGTAGTAGCCGTCCCCGCGGTCGCCCGGCGGGCCTTCGTCCGTGCCGCCGAGCTCGAGCGCCTTCCTGTAGAGCGAGTCCACCTCGGCGGGCGAGCCGACCTCGAAGGCGAGCATCGTGCCGTTGCCGGGGGCCGCGGGCTTCTTGTCGTAGGGCTGCACGAGCGCGACCCCGGCGCCGCCGTCCGGCTTCTTCCAGACGACGAATGTCGGGTAGTCCATCACGCGCTTCGCGCCCATCGCCCCGAGCAGGGCGTCGTAGAACGCGAGCCCGCGCTTCCAGTCGTTCGTGCCGACACAGGCGTATCCGATCATGGGAATCTCCTCGCGTTCATTTCCAGACGTTGGCGTCCTGCTCGAAACCCCTGTTCTGCGGGCGGACCACGCAGAAGCGCTGGCCGGTCGGCGCCTCCATCACGACCCAGGTGTGCACCTTCTTCACCCGCTTCGCGCCCAGCTCCTCGAGCCGCGCGACCTCGGCCTCGATGTCGTCCGCCTCGATGTCGAGGTGGACACGGCTCTCGTGGTCGACCGCCTGCACCTCCACGTGCAGGCGCTCGTCCGGCACCTTGAGCTTCACGTAGCTCTCGCCCTCCTGGCCGGGCAGGATCTCGGTCGCCATGCCGAGCGCGCCGGACCAGAACCGCGCCGCGCCGTGGAGGTCGTCCGTGCGGCAGTCGATGATGAACCCCGCCAGCCTGCTTCGGTGCATCGTTCAGCTCCCCGTCTTCCCGATCGTCATTTCCATGTACACGTCGGCGCGCGAGTAGTCGGAGCGCACCGGAAACGGCGCGTGCCGGAACCCGAGGCGCTCGTAGAGCCGGATCGCGCCCGAGAGCGCGCTGTTCGTCTCGAGGAACACCGACTTCGCCGACTGCGCGCGGGCCCATGCCGTGCAGGCGCGGCCGAGCGCCTCGCCGATGCCCCGGCCCTGGTGGCTGGCCGCGACGCACATCTTCGCGAGCTCGTAGCGCCCCTGGCCGCAGGCGATCATCGCGACGGCCCCGACGGGCAGGTCCCCGTCGAGCGCCATGAAGATCGCGCCGCCCGGCCCCAGTATCGCGCCCTGCGGGTCGTCGAGCACCTCGAGGTCCGGTCCCTCCACCTCGAAGAGCCGCTCGATCCAGTCGAGGTTCAGGCGGCGGAACGCCGCCGCGTGCTCGTCGCGGAACGGGACGATCACGGCGGCGCTCAAGCGCGCTTCTCCTGCCATTCCCGCGCGAGCAGGCCGAGGAAGGCGGAGTCCTGGATCTCGCCGGCGACGTCCCAGCGCTCGCGCAGGAGGCCCTCCTGGCGGAACCCGAGGCGCGCCGCCATGCGCATGGAATTTGCGTTGCGCGGGTCGATGTCGGCCTCGAGCCGGCGCAGCCCCATCGGGCCGAAGGCGTAGTCGAGGAGCGCGGCCAGCGCCTCGCCCATGTAGCCCTGCTTCCAGTGCGCGCTCGCGAGCGCGTAGCCGAGCTCCGCGCGGCGGTTGCCCGCGTGGATGTGGAACAGCGTGCAGGTGCCGAGCAGCCGCCGGTCCGCCTTGCGCTCGACGCCCCACTGGAACGAGGTCCGGTCGGCGAAGCCGCGCCGGATCTTCTGCAGCAGCGCCTCGGCTTCGCCCCGCTCCTTCATCGGCGGCGAGGACCAGTAACGCATCATCGCCTCGTCCGAGAAGACGGCGAAGAGCCCGTCCACGTCGTCCTCCGCGAGCCCGCGCAGCCGCAGGCGCGGGGCATCGAGCACCGGGAGCGAATCGCCGTCGATCATTCCGCCAGCAGCTCGTCATAGACCGCGAGGTCCGCGGCCGAGTGGCAGCAGAAGATGATCTCGCGGAGCCTGCGCGCGTTCGCGATGAATGCGCGCGTCGTGTCGATCGCGATGCGCGCGGCGGGACGGACCGGGTAGCCGTAGGCGCCGGTGCTGATGCAGGGGAAGGCGATCGTCTCGAGCCCCGCGCCCTCGGCGATCTCGAGCGAGCGGCGGTAGCAGCTCGCGAGCAGCTCGGGCTCGTTGCGGTCCCCGCCGCGCCACACGGGGCCGACCGCGTGGATCACGTGGCGCGCCGGCAGCCGCCAGGCGGAGGTGATCTTCGCCTCCCCCGTCGCGCAGCCGCCGAGCCGCCGGCATTCGTCGAGGAGGCCGGGCCCCGCGGCGCGGTGGATCGCGCCGTCGACGCCCCCGCCGCCCAGGAGCGACTCGTTGGCCGCGTTCACGATCGCATCCACGGCGAGCGTCGTGATGTCCGCGCGGATCGTGTGCAGCTCGGGCGCGATGATCATGCGGCCACCCGGGCCTCCAGGTCGTACTCGGAGGCGGAGGTCACGACGACGTCCGCGAACTCCCCGACCGGCAGGGACGCCGCGCCCTCGCCGCGGATGCGCACGAGCCCGTCGATCTCCGGGGCGTCGGCCTCGCTCCGCGCGACCGCGACGCCGTCTTCCACGGCGTCCACCAGCACGCGCAGGCGGCGGCCGACGCGCGCGGCGAGCCGCCGGGCGCTGATCGCCTGCTGCGCCTGCATGAAGCGGTGCCAGCGCTCCTCCTTGACGGCGTCGGGCACGGGATCCGGCAGCGCGTTCGCGGCCGCCCCTTCGACCGGCGAATAGCGGAAGCAGCCGACGCGGTCGAGCTCGGCCTCCTCCAGCCAGTCGAGCAGGATGCGGAAGTCCGCCTCGGTCTCGCCGGGGAAGCCGACGATGAAGGTGCTGCGGATCGCGAGCGTCGGGAGCGCCGCGCGCCAGCGCCGGATGCGCGCGAGCGTGTCTTCCGCGTGCGCGGGCCTGCGCATCAGCTTCAGGATCCGCGGGCTCCCGTGCTGGAACGGAATGTCGAGGTAGGGCAGCACCTTGCCCTCCGCCATCAGCGGGATGACCTCGTCCACGTGCGGGTACGGGTAGACGTAATGCAGCCGGACCCAGGGGCCGAGCTCGCCCAGCTCGCGCGCGAGGTCGATGAAGCGCGTCGGGATCTCGCGGCTGCCCCAGCGCTCGCTGCGGTAGCGAAGGTCCGCCCCGTAGGCGCTCGTGTCCTGCGAGATGACGAGCAGCTCCCGCACGCCCGCGTTCCGGAGCCTGATCGCCTCGTTCAGCACCTGGTCGATCGGCCGGCTCGCGAGGCGGCCGCGCATCGCGGGGATGATGCAGAACCGGCAGTGGTGGTTGCAGCCTTCGGAAATCTTGAGGTAGGCGTAGTGACGCGGCGTCAGCCGGATGCCCTGGGGCGGCACGAGGTCGAGGAAGGGGTCGTGCTTCGGCGGCAGGTGCTGGTGGACCGCGCCGACGACCTCCTCGTAGGCGTGCGGGCCGGTCACCTTCAGCACGGCCGGGTGGCGATCGGTGATCTTCTCCGGCTTCGCGCCGAGGCAGCCGGTGACGATCACCTTGCCGTTGGCGGCCAGCGCCTCCCCGATCGCGTCCAGGGACTCGTGCACGGCCTCGTCGATGAAGCCGCAGGTGTTGACGACGACGAGGTCCGCCGCGTCGTAGGTCGGCGCGACCTCATAGCCCTCGGCCCGCAGCTGCGTGAGGATGCGCTCGGAATCCACGAGCGCCTTGGGACAGCCGAGGCTCACGAATCCGACACGGGGGTTTCTGCTGGTCACGCGGTATTTTACCGGTAGAATCCGGCCGTGAAGTTCACGAAGATGCATGGGCTCGGCAACGACTTCATCGTCTTCGACGCGCCCGAATCGGGCGCCCCTTCTGCCGAGGTTTTCCGCCGCCTCGCCGACCGCTACACCGGCATCGGGTTCGACCAGGCGCTGATGCTCGAGCCGCCCCGCCGGCCGGGTACGGCCGCCTTCTACCGGATCTTCAACGCCGACGGCCGCGAGGTGGAGCAGTGCGGGAACGGGGCGCGCTGCATTGCCCGGTTCCTGCGCGAGCGCAATGGGGGCGCCGCCGGCGATCTCGTCCTCGACAGCCCGGGCGGCCTCGTCGAGACGCGCATCCAGGGCGACCTCGTCTCCGTGACGATGGGCGTGCCGAACTTCACTCCCGCCTCCCTGCCCTTCGAGGCGAGCGGCGAGGCCTATGTCTATCCGCTGCAGGTCGGGGCGAGCGAGGTCGAGATCGGCGCGGTCTCGGTGGGCAACCCGCACGCAGTGCTGCGGGTTCCCTCGGTCGAGGACGCCCCGGTCGCCCGGCTCGGGCCCGCCATCGAGAACCACCCGCGCTTCCCGAAGCGCACGAACGTCGGCTTCATGGAAGTCGTGGACCGCAGCCACATTCGCCTGCGCGTTTACGAGCGCGGAACGGGCGAGACCCGCGCCTGCGGCACGGGCGCCTGCGCCGCCGTCGCGGTCGGCCGCCGCCACGGCTTGCTCGAAGAACGTGTAAGAGTCGACCTTCCGGGCGGCCGACTCGACATACAATGGGCCGGAGCGGGCGAGCCCATCTGGATGACCGGACCCGCGGAACGAGCCTTCGAGGGAGACGTGAAGCTATGACGACGAGACCCGTTCGCGGCGTCGAGATCGCCGAAATCGACGAGGCCGCGGTCGCCTCCTACCTGGCGGCGACTCCCGAGTTCTTCGACCGCCACACGCAGCTGCTCGCCCGGATCCGCCTGCCGGACGCGCGCGGCGGCGGCTCGACGGTCTCGCTGCTCGAGCGCCAGGCCGAGGTGCTGCGCGAGCGGAACCGCCAGCTCGAGCGGAAGGTCACCGACTTCGTCGAGGTCGCGCGCGAGAACGACGCCCTCGGCAACCGCGTGCTCGCGATGGCGCGCCGGCTGATCGCCGCCGGCGGCCGCGCCGCGCGCATCGCCGCCGTGGAGGCGGCGCTGCGCGAGGACTTCGGCGCCGGCCAGTCCGTGCTCGTCCTGCAGGCCGGGCGTGCGCCCGAGAAGCTGCCGGAGAGCCGCTTCCTGCGCGTCGTGCCCGCGGAGACGCCGGAGCTGCGCTCCTTCGAGACGCTCTTTTCCGCGGGCAAGCCGCGCTGCGGGCAGCTGCGCGACTCGCAGCGCGAGTTCCTGTTCGGCGGCGACGCGGCGACGATCGGCTCGGTCGCGCTCGTCCCGATCGGCGGCAAGGCCGCCATCGGCCTGCTCGCCTGCGGCTCGCCGGACAGCCAGCGCTTCAACCCGACGATGAGCACGGAGTTCCTCGCCCACATCGGGGAGCTGATCGCAGCCGCCCTCGCGGACTGATGCACGAGAAGCAGTCCGCCTGGATCGGGCGCTACCTGGCCCACCTGCGGACCGAGCGGCGGCTGTCGCCGCACACGGAGGCCGCCTACCGCCGCGACCTCGAGGCGCTCGCCGCCTTCTGCGACCGCGAGAAGATCCCCGAGTGGAAGCGGCTCGACAACTTCCACGTGCGGACCTTCGCCGCGCGCGAGCACCGCGACGGCCTCGGCCCGCGCAGCGTCCAGCGGCGCCTGTCCGCGCTCCGGGGCTTCTTCAACTACCTGATCCGCGAGAAGGCGCTCGACGCCAACCCCGCGGCCGACATCCGCGCGCCCAAGGCGGCCAGGCGCCTGCCGAAGACGCTGGACGTCGACCAGGTGACGAAGCTCCTCGAGCACCGGCCGAAGGACGGCCTCGGCCGGCGCGACGTCGCGATGCTCGAGCTCCTCTATTCCTCCGGCCTGCGGCTCTCCGAGCTCGCGGGCCTCGACGTCACGGACCTCGACCTCGCCGACCGCACGGTGCGGGTCCTCGGCAAGGGCTCGAAGACGCGCGTGCTGCCGGTCGGCGGCAAGGCCGTCGCGGCGCTTCGCGCCTGGCTCGGCGAGCGCAAGGCGCTCGTGCGCGAGGGAAGCGTCGCCCTGTTCGTCGGCCAGGGCGGCCGCCGCCTCGGCACCCGTGCCATCCAGCGCCGCATCGGCCGCTGGGCCGCCGCGAGCGGGCTCAACGTGCCCGTCCACCCCCACCTGCTGCGCCATTCCTTCGCGACCCACCTGCTCGAGTCGAGCCGCGACCTCCGGGGCGTCCAGGAGCTCCTCGGCCACGCCGACATCAGCACGACGCAGGTCTACACCCACCTTGATTTCCAGCACCTGGCCCGCATCTACGACGAATCCCACCCGCGGGCAAAGAGGCGCAAGTAACTGATCCGATGGGCAATCCGGCATTCGATCCGCACGGGACGACGATCCTCTCGGTGCGCCGGGGCGGCACCGTCGCCATGGGCGGCGACGGGCAGGTGACCGTCGGCAACACCGTCATGAAGGGCAATGCCCGCAAGGTGCGGCGCCTGTACGGGGACAAGGTGCTCGCGGGATTTGCCGGCGGCACGGCCGACGCCTTCACGCTCTTCGAGCGCTTCGAGGGCAAGCTCGAGAAGTTCGGCAACCTCACGCGCGCCGCCATCGAGCTCGCCAAGGACTGGCGCGCGGACCGCGCGCTCCGCCGCCTCGAGGCCCTGCTCTGCGTCGCCGACGCGAAGTCCTCGTTCATCATCTCCGGCAACGGCGACGTCATCGAGCCCGAGGACGCCGTGATGGCGATCGGCTCCGGCGGCCCGTTCGCCCTCGCCGCGGCCCGCGCGCTCGCCGCGCACACCGACCTGCCCGCGCGCGAGATCGTCGAGCGCTCGCTCGGCATCGCCGCCGACATCTGCATCTACACCAACCGCAACTTCGTGATCGACGAGCTCCAGGGGTCCTGATGGAGACGATGACCCCCCGCGAGATCGTCCAGGAGCTGGACAAGCACATCGTCGGCCAGGCGGCCGCGAAGCGCTCCGTCGCGATCGCGCTCCGGAACCGCTGGCGCCGCATGCAGGTCGCCGAGCCGCTCCGCCAGGAGATCACGCCCAAGAACATCCTGATGATCGGGCCGACCGGCGTCGGCAAGACCGAGATCGCGCGGCGGCTCGCGAAACTCGCGCGCGCCCCGTTCATCAAGGTCGAGGCGACGAAGTTCACCGAGGTCGGCTACGTCGGCCGCGAGGTCGACTCGATCATGAAGGAGCTGGTCGGCGTCTCCGTGAAGCTGACGCGCGAGGAGGAGGTCGCGAAGGTGCGCCCGCGCGCGACGGACGCCGCCGAGGAGCGCATCCTCGACGCGCTGCTCCCCAACCTGAAGAACGGGGACGAGACGCGCCAGAAATTCCGCAAGATGCTGCGCGAAGGCCAGCTCGACGACCGCGAGGTCGAGATCGAGCTGCGCTCCATGCCCGCGAACCTCGAGATCATGGGGCCGCCCGGCATGGAGGAGATGACGCAGCAGCTGCAGCAGGTGTTCCAGAACATGGGCGGGGGCCGCACGAGGACCCGCAAGCTCCGCATCGCCGACGCGCTCAAGTCGCTGACCGACGAGGAAGCGGCCAAGATGGTCAACGAGGAGGAGCTGCGCACCCGCGCCCTCGCGAACGCCGAGCAGAACGGCATCGTCTTCATCGACGAGATCGACAAGATCTGCCGCCGCACGGAGACCATGGGCGCGGACGTCTCTCGCGAGGGCGTGCAACGCGACCTGCTGCCGCTCGTCGAGGGCTGCACGATCAGCACGAAGTACGGCATGGTCAGGACCGACCACGTGCTGTTCATCGCCTCCGGCGCCTTCCACATGGCGAAGCCCTCCGACCTGATCCCGGAGCTGCAGGGCCGCCTCCCGATCCGCGTCGAGCTGGACGCGCTCACGGTCGGCGACTTCGAGCGGATCCTCTCGGAGCCGGACGCCTCGCTCTGTGCGCAGTACGCCGCCCTCCTCGCCACCGAGGGCGTGAAGCTCGCGTTCCGGCCGGACGGCGTCCGGCGCATCGCCGAGATCGCCTGGTCGGTCAACGAGAAGACCGAGAACATCGGCGCTCGCCGCCTGCACACGGTGATGGAGCGCCTGCTCGAGCAGGCCTCCTACGACGCCGCCGACCGGACGGGCGCCGAGATCGTCGTCGACGCCGCCTTCGTCGACCGCCACCTCGCCGAGCTCGCGAAGGACGAGGACCTCTCGCGCTACATCCTGTGACGGCCGCGCCCACCTCGATCACCGTCCGGCCGAAGGACCGCCTGCTCGCGGTGGCCTGGGCGGA
>DASSUY010000068.1:0-3348 GCA_035706525.1 Steroidobacteraceae bacterium | reverse complement strand
AAGCACCCGCAGCAGGAATTCCTGCAGGTAGACACCTCGAACATCCTGTTCATCTGCGGCGGCGCGTTCGCCGGCCTCGAGAAGATCATCGAGAAGCGCAGCTCCCGCGGCGGCATCGGCTTCGCGGCCGAGGTCAAGGCGCCCTCCGAGCGGCCGCTGGGGGCGGACCTCTTCAAGGACGTCGAGCCCGAGGACCTCATCAAGTTCGGGCTGATCCCGGAGTTCGTCGGCCGCCTGCCCGTGGTCGCGACGCTCGAGGAGCTGGACGAGGAGGCGCTGGTCACGATCCTGACGCAGCCCCGGAACGCGCTCTCGAAGCAGTACGCGCGCCTCTTCGAGATGGAGAACGTGGACCTCGAGCTGCGGGAAGACGGGCTGCGCGCGGTCGCCCGCAAGGCCATGGAGCGCAAGACCGGCGCCCGGGGCCTCAGGACCATCCTGGAGAACGTGCTGCTCGACATCATGTACGACCTGCCGTCCCTCAAGAACGTGTCCAAGGTCGTCGTGGACGAGAGCGTCATCGCCGGGGACAGCAAGCCCTACCTCGTCTACCGCAGCGACGAGTCACAGCTCGCCGCGCCCGAGATCCGGCGCGCCGCCGGATCCGACACGCACTAGGGCCCGGCCGACGGGCCCGCTCCCGCGCCTTTTCGTGGCGCAGGTCACGGGACGCCTACAAATCCGCCGCCGAACCGGGACGCGGGGCGCCTTCCGGCAGCTCCGATCTTGCGACTTGTTACGCACAGGCCGCGCCCCCATGACGTATCCTTCCTGAAGTCATGGCGGCGCGACGCCCGCGCCCGAGGATTCCCCAGTGCCGGAACAGAAAAGCAAGTCCCCGCGTGCTCCCGAGGCCTCCCGCGTGCCGGTGCTGCCGTTGCGCGACGTGGTCGTCTACCCGCACATGGTGATCCCGCTTTTCGTCGGCCGCGACAAGTCGATCCTGGCCCTGGACGAGGCCATGCGGCGGGACAAGCAGATCCTGCTGGTCGCCCAGAAGCAGGCCGACGTGGACGACCCGCGCGGCCGCGACCTGTACACGGTCGGCACGGTCGCGACCATCCTCCAGCTCCTGAAGCTCCCCGACGGCACCGTCAAGGTGCTGGTCGAGGGCGTCGCCCGCGCCATGGTCGAGAACATCGAGGTGGACGGCTTCTTCACCGCCGACATGACCCCGCTGCCGGACGTCGAGCAGTACGAGGAGCGCGAGATCGACGTGCTGACGCGCTCGGTCGTGTCGCACTTCGAGCAGTACGTGAAGCTCAACAAGAAGGTGCCGCCGGAGATCCTGACCTCGCTCGCCGGCATCGAGCAGCCGGGCCGCCTCGCCGACACGGTCGCGGCCCACATGGCGCTCAAGCTCTCCGAGAAGCAGAAGGTACTGGAGCTGCAGGACGTGCGCGCCCGCCTCGAGCAGGTCATGTCCCTGATCGAGGGCGAGATGGAGGTGCTGCAGATCGAGAAGAAGATCCGCGGCCGCGTGAAGTCGCAGATGGAGAAGAGCCAGCGCGAGTACTACCTCAACGAGCAGATGAAGGCGATCCAGAAGGAGCTCGGCGACCTCGAGGACGCGCCCAACGAGCTCGGTGACCTCGAGAAGCGGATCGCGAAGGCGGGCATGCCGAAGGAGGCGCGCGAGAAGGCGACCGCCGAGCTCAACAAGCTGAAGCTGATGTCGCCGATGTCCGCGGAGGCCACGGTCGTCCGCAACTACGTGGACTGGCTGGTCAAGGTGCCGTGGAAGAAGCGCACGAAGGTGCACAACGACATCGCCGCGGCCCAGAAGGTGCTGGACGAGGACCACTTCGGCCTCGAGAAGGTCAAGGAGCGCATCGTCGAGTACCTCGCGGTCACGCAGCGCGTGAAGCGGCTGAAGGGCCCGATCCTCTGCCTCGTCGGCCCGCCCGGCGTCGGCAAGACCTCGCTCGGCCAGTCGATCGCGCGCGCGACGAACCGCAAGTTCGTGCGCATGTCGCTCGGCGGCGTGCGCGACGAGGCCGAGATCCGCGGCCACCGCCGCACCTACATCGGCTCGCTGCCCGGCAAGGTGCTGCAGAACATGGCGCGCACGGGCGTCAGGAACCCCCTGTTCCTGCTCGACGAGGTCGACAAGATGTCGATGGACTTCCGCGGCGACCCGTCGTCCGCGCTGCTCGAGGTGCTCGACCCCGAGCAGAACGCCTCGTTCTCCGACCACTACCTCGAGGTCGACTTCGACCTCTCCGAGGTCATGTTCGTCTGCACCGCGAACACGCTCAACATCCCGGCGCCGTTGCTCGACCGCATGGAAGTCATCCGGCTGCCCGGCTACACCGAAGACGAGAAGCAGAACATCGCGCGCCGGTTCCTGCTGCCGAAGCAGGTCAAGCAGAACGGCCTCAAGGAGGACGAGCTGACGGTCGAGGACCCGGCGATCCTGGACATCATCCGCCACTACACGCGCGAGTCCGGCGTCAGGAACCTCGAGCGCGAGACGGCGAAGATCTGCCGCAAAGCGGTCAAGCAGCTCCTGCTCGAGCCGGAGAAGAAGAAGATCACGGTCACCGAAAAGAACCTGGCAGACTTCCTGGGCGTCCGCCGCTTCCGCTTCGGCCGCGCGGAGGAATCGAACCGCGTTGGCCTTGTCACGGGCCTCGCCTGGACCGAGGTCGGGGGCGAGCTGCTGACGATCGAGGCTGCGGTCGTCGCCGGCAAGGGCAAGCTGCTCTACACCGGCCAGCTCGGCGAGGTGATGCAGGAGTCCATCCAGGCCGCGATGACGGTCGTGCGCAGCCGGGCGGACCTCTTCGGCATCGAGCCGGAGTTCCACCAGAAGACCGACGTGCACGTGCACGTCCCCGAAGGCGCGACGCCCAAGGACGGACCGAGCGCGGGCATCGGCATGTGCACGGCGCTCGTCTCGGCGCTCACGAAGATCCCGGTGCGCGCGAGCGTCGCGATGACCGGCGAGATCACGCTGCGCGGCGAAGTGCTGCCGATCGGCGGCCTCAAGGAGAAGCTGCTCGCGGCCCAGCGCGGCGGCATCGAGACCGTGCTGATCCCGAGCGAGAACGAGAAGGACCTCGTCGAGATTCCCGCAAACATCAAGCACAAGCTCGACATCCGCCCGGTGAAGTGGATCGACGAGGTGCTCGAGATCGCGCTCGAGAAGAGCCCGCAGGTGTCGACCACGACCGCGGCCGCGACGGCCGTCGCGGCGCCGCCCGCGGAGTCGCCGAAGGAGCCGGAGCGCCGCACGGGGCGCAGGGCCGTCAAGCCGATCCAGCCGCACTGAGCGAAAAGGGGACGCTCACCTTTTTCAAAGGGGACAGCGACCTTTGGCGGAATTGCGGCGGATTTCCCGCGGCC